>CANQIR010000082.1 GCA_947624095.1 uncultured Bacilli bacterium | reverse complement strand
AAACTATAAAAGTTCGAACAGAAACGTCACTGGAGCAAGTGAGGAGAATCGAACTCCCATCTCAACCTTGGCAAGGTTGCATATTAACCATTATACTACACCTGCATAAACCAATAATATCAAAAAACTCTGGAAATATCAAGAAATTTTAAAAAGAAATAAGCAAAAAGGCTTATTTCTTTTAAATTCCCTAAATTAAATAATTAGCTGAAACCCAACGTTCGGTATCAGGACTAATCTTTGCCCAACCATTCTTACTTGCAAAAACGATTACTCGTTGACCAGGTCTAACTATATCAACAATCGCATAGTTTGTTCCTGCCCCACTTCGTACATTAAGTATAGGATCAACTAAAGGTCTTACTGTCTTATACTTAGGAATCTCACTACTTAAGTAAGCCTTCCATACCCATCTATTATCGCCTATTTGGACAAAACTTCCCTTTTCATCCAAAACATTAACCATCGCTGCTACTGGTATTAACTCGACAACTTCATCATTTAATGAAGGCCCCTTTCGCACATTAAGTCCTTCATAACCAACATTAAATACATACCTAACATCTAAATTAGCACTATAAAATTTTAAATTACCAGCATATCTAACCAAAGTACCTTCCCCAACTACTTGATCAGGATATACCAATAAATACTCAAAAGGATTAATTGTACTATCCTTATAAATAACATCTTTATTAGCAAATAATCCAAAATGCAAATGATTACCCGTCGCATCACTACCTGTATTACCCATTAAAGCAATTTGTTGACCCATAACAACCTTTTCATTCTTCTTTACTAAGATACTATTATTAGCTAAATGTGCATAACAAGATACCATTCCATTATCGTGTAAAATATATATCACATTCCCACCTTTAGGTTGCACTTCTATTTTTAATATCGTTCCCGATTCACACGCATATACTGGTTGATTACTACCTAAAGTATTTACACTCCATCCTAAATCAATACATTTACCAGAATGAAATCCTTGACTTATTCCAATATAATTAACTGGATATCTCATACTCCACCTCCTCTCACTTATATTCTATTAAGCTACTTAAAAAGAGCATAATTAAATAATTTATTTATAACAAAAAAATAAGGAACACCATTAGTTCCTTTTCAATTTTTCAATACTTAAAAGTTTTAATTCATTAAAACATAATTTATAAACCTGCATCGGCTCAATATCACCATCATATATATTCTGTCCCATAAAATCTAAGATTAATCTACCATCAAAATTATAACCAACTTCACACCAATTAATAAATAGACTAACCATACTTGTTCCATGTGTAACAATAGCAATTTTTTTACCCTTATACTTATTTAAAATCTCTTTTAAAAAAGTACTCATTCTCTTATTAACTTCATTTAATGATTCTCCCCCATAAAATTTATAATCAAAATCCTTACCTTGCATCTTTTCAAAATCACTTATACCCATATTGCCTTTACTACCTACTAATCTCTCCCCTAATCTTTTATCATAATTAATCTCAATATCATTATTAAAAGCAATATACTTAGCACTACTAATAGCTCTTACATAATTAGAAGTATATAAATAATCAATCTCCTTTAATTCATCCCAATTACTAACTTGTTTAGCAATCTCTTCTCCTCGAACACTTAAAGGTCTTTTCTCATTAATAACTTGTTCTTCTTCATCAATCAAATAATTATTAAGTGCCATCGCTTCAGAATGTCTAATTAAATATACTACTGTCTCTTCCATAACTCCCTCTTATAAGAAATAACTAAATATTAATACACTAGATAATAAAGCTAACAAATAACTTATCAATGCACAAAGATATCTTACTCCTCCAGCTTCCTTACTACTACCAGCTTTTGATAAATAATAAAGAAAATAATATATTCCAAATACTATAGAAATAAGAACTAACATACTCCTTGCATTAAATAAATTAGCTAAATACAATACAAAACTAAAAATTATAATTGCAATATTAAAGACTATATAAAATATATCAATATTTATAATATTTTTACTAGCCCCTCTACGTCTCATAACTAAATTAAATAATATAGCTATAAGTATTAAAATAACCGTAGTAACTACCATTGGAATAACATTATCCTTAACCCTATTTAAAGCACTAATTAAAATATTAATATTTGTCACATTTTTTAATAATCCACCAACATAATTATATTCTTGATAACAAACATTATCATCATTCTCATCTTTTATAAAATGACAATAAAATCCATCAGTTTTATATCTTCCATCATCATTATCTACTACTACTTGATAAGTTGCATTACTTAAATTTTCCGGTATTTCAAATATATATTCTCCCTGATTACTATACAACATATTATCATGATTATTTAATAAGTAAAAACCATCCTCAAAAGACCAATAGTTACTTGTATCTACTCCATCTTTCTTAAAACCAAAATTTACTTTGAGCTTTTCGTGCTCCCCAACTATTTCTACCTTAACTAAATACCTATCCTTAGCACTAACATTAAGTGTAAAAATCGAAAATAAAAATAAACCCCAAATTATTATCCTTTTCACTATTCTTCACCATTCTAAGTATAACACACAAAAGCCAAGAAAAAAAGACTTAAAAGTCTCTTTTTCAAAGTGTGAGTTTGAGTTTATATGTTATTTCTAATTGTATAGGGTTCATATTATATAATTAAATTACTTATTCCATCATTTAATTATTTCTAAATTAATTCTCTTATCTCCCTCCTTTACTGATTATATATTACTATACAAATATGAAGTTTAGGTGAAATACAAGTGAAATCTTATTTATTGACACTTTTAGTTTTATCAACTTCAAAATAGAAAGTACTTCCCTTCTTTTTCTCGCTATTCACTCCATATTTAAAACCGTGAATTAACAAAGTATTTTTGACAATTGAAAGACCAAGTCCAGTACCAACCACATTCCGCTTATGATTTTTCTCCTGTTTATAGTACTTATCCCAAATATGTTCTATATCCGCTCTGTCAATCCCCTTACCATGATCTTCTACTTCTATCCGGTAAACATTCCCCTTATCAATTAATCTTATATTTACTGTCTTATCATCCCCTGTATAATTAATTGCATTATTAATTAAATTGTAAATAACTTGATTTATCTTAACTCTATCAGCTCGAACAATAGCATTACTAACCCCTTCATAATTAATAATATAATTTTCCGTTTCTTTAATTATCTGATATCTTTTCAAAATATTATTAATTTCCTTATCCAAATCAAATTCTTCAATATTTAATACTTCCGCATTAGCTTGTAATTTCGATAAAGTTAAAATATCATTAACTAAGACATTTAACCTATCCGTCTCCGCAATAATTATATCCAAATGTTCCTCTCTTTTTTTCTTATTTTTATAAGATATATCTCTAACCATTTCCGAATAAGCTTTAATCATCGTTAAAGGCGTTTTCAAATCATGGGATACATTAGCCATTAAATCTCTTCTAAACTCATCCGTCTTCCCAATTTCACTACCCACATAATTTAAAGCATCAGCCAAATCATCAATTTCTGTAATTCCATTCTTATTAAACTTAACATCATACTCTCCATCAGCTAATCGTTTAGCTTTATCCGTAATCTCCTCAATTGGTTTAGTAATTCTTTTCGAAATAAAGAAAGCTATTAATACCGCTAAAACAATTGCAATAAATACCAAATAAACTAATTGACCACGCATCATCATTGTCGTAGTATTAATATCTTCCAACATTGTAAATACATATATATACCCATTACCTCGCTTAATACCATATAACAATGCTTTAGAATCATACTCCGGATCAATTAACTTAATTGCTTTAATCTCCTCTTTACTATCTTTTAATTCCTCCATATAAGCACTTATATTCGTATCATTTCTCCCTAATAAACAACCAAAACCTTTCGTATTATATTCCTTAGCCAGTCCATTATCCATCACATACTTAATACACACATTATTATTATAAACAATATCTTCCAAAACCTCATCCAATTCACTTTTACTTGACTCATAAATCCTATTACTAATATTACTCATTGTTTTAACTTGAATTCTCTCATAAAATATCACACTAAATATCGTTTGACAAAGCCAAAACAAAAGTAATATTGCTACCGAAAATAAAACCAAGTAACTTAATGTTTTAAAATTAATTGAATTAATTTTTTTCTTTATATTCAAACTTATAACCTACTCCCCGTACTGTTTTAATAAAATCTCTATACTTACCTAAACTATTCCTTAAAGTCTTAATATGTGTATCTATAGTCCGATCATCTCCATAAAATTCAAATCCCCATATTGCTCCCAACAATTTCTCTCTTGTTAAAGCAATATTTTTATTTGTAATTAAATACTTAAGTAAATCATACTCCTTAGGTGTCAACAAAACTAATTCTTTATCTACATATACCTCATGAGCTTTATCATCAACTACTAAGCCTTCAAATTCATATTTTTCCTCATCACCATTAGTTCTTTTTAACACCGCTTTTACTCTAGCTACCATTTCTTTCGGACTAAAAGGCTTCGTCACATAATCATCTATTCCTAAATCAAATCCAATTAACTTATCATATTCTTCACTTCTAGCTGATAACATAATAAATGGCACATTTCTAATTTTCTTAATTTCTTTACAAGCTTGATAACCATC
>CANQIR010000081.1 GCA_947624095.1 uncultured Bacilli bacterium | reverse complement strand
AAGAAGATAGTAGAGGAGAGATTTTAATGAATTTAAAAGATTTATATATTAATTTTTTTATTAGTAAAGGACATAAGCAAATACCTAGTGCACCTGTAGTACCAGAAAATGATCCATCAGTATTATTTAACACAGCAGGGATGCAACCATTAATTCCTTATTTAATGGGTCAGACACATCCTTATGGGACTAGATTATGTGATTATCAAAAATGTATTAGAACTAATGATTTAGAAGAGGTTGGGGATACGACACATCATACTTTTTTTGAAATGTTAGGTAATTGGAGTTTAGGGGATTATTTTAAAGATGAAAGTATTGAATGGAGTTATGAATTTTTAACGAAAGATTTAGGTATTCCTAAGGAAAGATTAGCAGTAACAGTATTTGCTGGGAATGAAGATATTCCTTTTGATGAAGTTAGTTATAATAAATGGTTAAGTTTAGGGATTAGTAAAGAAAGAATTGCTAGAACAGTGGAAGATAATTTTTGGATAGCTGGGGAGTCTGGGCCTTGTGGGGGCGATACGGAAATATTCTATTTTAGAAGTAATGAGGAAATTCCGGAAGTTTTTGATCCAGAAGATAATCGTTGGGTAGAAATTTGGAATAATGTTTTTATGCAATATTATAAAGCTCCAGATGGAACTGTTAGTGAATTACCAAAGAAGAATGTAGATACGGGGATGGGTGTTGAAAGAACTACAGCAATATTAGAAGGAGTTAATGATAATTATTTATCTAGTATTTGGTATGATGTTATTGAATTAATTAGTAAGATAGCTAACTTACCTTATGAAGGTAATGAAAGAAGTATGAGAATTATTGCTGATCATATAAGAACAGCAGTATTTATCTCAGCTGATAGAGCAGGTATTAAGCCATCAAATACTGACCAAGGTTATATCTTGAGAAGATTAATTAGAAGAGCAATAAGACATGCTAAAAAATTAGGGATTGATATTAATAGTGATTGGGAAAGACAAATTGCTAGTTTAATTTTGGATAAGTATAAAGGTTATTATAAGGAACTGGAAGATAATTATAATTTAGTATTAGATGTATTAAGTAATGAAAAGATAAAGTTTAACCGTACTTTAGAAAAGGGATTAAGAGAGTTTAATCGGGTAACAAAAGATAGAAAAGATATTGATGGTTTAACAGCATTTCATTTATTTGATACATATGGATTTCCTATTGAATTAACTATGGAATTAGCTAGTGAATTAGGTTTACGGGTTGATGAAGAAGGATTTAAAGTAAATTTTAAGGAACATCAAGATAAATCAAGAACAGCATCCGCTGGTAAATTTAAAGGTGGTTTAGCTGGCAATAGCGAAATTGAAACGCGATATCATACAGCAACACATTTACTTAATGCGGCATTAAAACAGGTAGTAGGGTCCGGTGTTCATCAAATGGGTTCAAATATTACGGATGAGAGAATGCGTTTTGACTTTTCTTGTGACCATAAGTTAAGTGAGGAAGAAAAAACAAAGACTGAGGAATTGGTAAATAAATGGATTCAAGAAGGAATACCAGTAACTGTCCAAGAAATGGCAAAAAGTGATGCAATTGCTTCAGGAGCAGAATGTATGTTTATTGAGAAATATCCAGATATTGTAACTGTTTATAGTATTGGGGATGTTTCGAAGGAATTATGTGGGGGACCACACGTAAAAAATACTAAGGAATTAGGAAGATTTAAAATTATAAAAGAAGAAGCAAGTAGTGCGGGAGTAAGAAGAATTAAAGCTATACTTGAATAATTAATAATGAAGGTGACAGGATGGAAAAAACTTTATATCGAAAGATGAGTATTTTAGAAGTAGATAGAACACTGAAAAAGGGAAAAATATTAGGACCTGATGGTTTGACTCAATTACCAAGAAAGTGGTTTTCTACTTCTTTATTTAGGGCACATTATTTTAGAAATCCTTATTATAATGGAGAAAATGCTATAGTTAAAGTTATGGTTAATGATGAATATTTTACTAGAATTTTACAAACAGCTAAGATGTTGTCTAGTGAACCGATGGGATTTTATGGTAAAAAAGATTATGATGAGGAAGTTGTAATAGCTAGAGCGCATAAAACAATTGCTGATTTATATAATATTGGGATTTTGGATTTAGATAGTTTAAATGCTAATCTAGCTAGTGATTTTATGTTAGTTGATGAAAACGCTTATATTGAAGAATTACAACAAAGTGTTTTAGGGTGTGAACTGGCTAATTATATTGAATCAATAGCACAAGACTATAAATTTGGATTTTATTTACAAGTACCAATGGATGTGGCAATTTTAATGTATAAATATCAAACTTTAATGGGTGAAGGGATTAATCCAATGCTTAGATATTTATATTTATTAAAAGATGAGGATGAATTAGAGAAAATAAATGGTGATAAATTTAAAGCACCAATGAAAGTTACAATGTTTGTAAGATTTAATAAAGCAGTAAAAGGTTTATCTAGTTTTAATCCTACAGGATGGAAAGTTAATCCCCAATCGATACTTACTTTAGCTCGTTATGTAGAAGAAATTAAAGTAGTGGATTTAATAAATTTAGATAATACGATGAAAAATTACTTGGAAATAAGTGGGGATAATAATTATCAAATTCATAAACCTAGAGAGTTTAGACATTATGATTATTTACCATTAAAAGATTATTTAGCTGTATCAAAGTTATTAATTAGTGATAATTTTAAATTGGCAGAGGTATTTGCTTATATTCCTAAGTTAGAAGATATGATGGGGATTATGCAAGTAGATCCAAGAGATATAGATAGTGTAGGAACTCATACGGAAAAATGTATTTTGATGAGTAATTTAGCAATTAATTATTTTAAAAATCAAGGAATGGAGATTACTAGTGAGGATGTAATAAGAATTAAATGGTTATTACTATTACATGATGCTGGTAAACCTTATTGTAAGGGAGATATTAGTAATAGATATAGTCAATTTGGTGGATTTAATACTTATACTGATGATATTATTAGAGATTTATTTAGAGGAGATTTACAAATTGATTTAATGGTTTTGAATAATTTAATGATGCTTAGTGTTGATCCAGAATGTCATATAAGACATATTGGGAAAAAGTTAAAAGGACTTAGTGAACTATTAAAGAATTATTATCAAGAAAATGATGAAATAATTAGGGAAAGATTAAAGAAGTTAATTAAAGAGGCATTTATATGTAAAGTAGTTCATTTAGCTAGTTTAAAACCACGGAAATTTTGTGCGGCTTATAGCGCATTATTAGCTTATTTAAGTAAAGTTAATGAGTATTTGATTAATAATGGTTATGGTCCACTAGAGATAGATGAAGTAGATCTTGATAGTGATAATATGGGAGCTTATAAACGAATTGTCGAGGATTTCTATATTAAGCATAATTATACAACTAGGGAAATGGTATTAAGAACTTTACAATTTGATTATAATGATTTGGCTATGGTATATGAAAGTAAGAATAAACATTGTCATCATTTAGAGGATGAAAGTCAATTGGATTATGATACTCTAATTATGAGTTATTTTAAGGATGAAGGATTAGTTAAAGAATATTTTAGTATACTAGGGAATGATAATGATAGTGTTCACGGGATGAATCATAGTAATCGGGTAGGTGTTTATAATTATTTATTAGGTAGATTGAAAAATTTAGAAGAATGGGAAATAAGAGTATTATTGGAAGCAAGTAAATATCATGATATTGGTAGAGTTCACGATATGGATGATACAAGACACGGACTTGATTCGGTAAGGATTTGTGAAAAGGAAAATAGGGAAATACCTAATCGGGATTATGTTTATTTTTTAATGGAAGCACATTGTTATGATGATAAGTTTGATAGAGAAATACTTAAGAAGTATGAAATACCGGAAGAAGAAGCTTTGAAGTTATTAGGAATATTTAAAGATAGTGATGCTTTAGATAGAGTAAGATATGATTCAATTAAAAATTATGGGAGTGCTTTAAAGGTAAGCTATCTAAGAAATAGAGAAGCTTTATTAATGGTTAAATTTGCTTATTTATTAAATGCAGTTTATAAAATGAAAGTTCGGAGATTACAACCTAGTGTTTATAGGCTAGTTAAAAGTGATAATTAGTGTCAAATTCTCAAGAATTATTATTTTATTATTGAATTCTTGGGTTAAAACCATTTATACTATAAGTAGTAAAGTAGGAGGCATTAATAATGAAGAAAGTTTATTTATTGATGGTCATAGGTATTCTATTAGTTATTTCTTTGGGTGTAGGTTTTTCATATTCAATTTGGACACAGACGGAGGATCAAACAACAGCTAATACTATTAAAATTGGGGATCTTAATGTCACTTTATCAAATAGTAGTGGAGCTTTTACATTAGGAAATCAGTATCCGGTAGATGATGTTACAGGTAAAAAGGGTAATCCGTATAATGTTACTTTAACAAATGAAGGAACTTTAAAAGCAAGTTATGTAGTTTATTTAGAAAAACTAAAAACTAGTACTTTAGATGGAAAATTTGTTAAGGTTGCAGTAAATGATGGAAATGGTACATTATATAGTAGTTTAACTGCTGGGGAAGCGCCTGGAAGTGATTTCACGGAATCTAAACAAATTGCTTCTGGTACTTTAGCTCCGAAAGGCCAAAGTGGAAATTCGACACAAATTTCAGTAAAAATGTGGATAGATAGTAGTGCTACAACAGCTATAAATGGTCA
>CANQIR010000080.1 GCA_947624095.1 uncultured Bacilli bacterium | reverse complement strand
GTAAAAGTAAATGGTACTCTTGTTTTACCAGTTTCATCGGTTATTGGATAATCATTATCTAAATTAATTGTATTTTCTTGTTTAGTAATTTCAATATTAAAGCAACCTACTGAAAATGTATTGGCAACATCTTGTTCTTTAGTTTGTGTCCATACGGCATAAGAAAAACCTATAGCTATAGTAATTGATAATAATACAGTTAAAATTCCTAAGATAAGTACCTTCTTGTTCATTATTTGGCACCCATCTCTCGGTTTGCCAAACCTGTTTCTAAATTGGTACTTATCCCCTGTGGATTATTATAAAGTACCTCCCCCCGGTTTGCGAATTTGTAATTTCATCTTCAAGACCTCCATATTTTCTATATTTTTATTTTAACACTTATTACCTCATAAATCTATAATAAATAGTGTGAAATAAAAACACTGGTAAATTCATACCAATGTTTATTCTATTTTAAATAAGCATTTTTAAAGGTTTAGCTAAGGCTTTAATTTCAAGATCTTGTTCATATAGAGCTATTATTTGATTTTGGTATTTATAGATAGCTCGTTTAGTATTAAAATTTTTAGGGATTTTAGAACCATTAATTACTTTATGATATTCTGATTCTGTTAAATTTACTTCAGTATAATCAGGGAATATTTGAGATAGAGGAATAAAGCTATATGTTCCCTTCTCTACTTCATCTAGAGTAAAAGATTCTTCTAAAGAAATGTTTCCTTGTTTGGTACGAGTTAGTTTAGACATTGTGCCGCAGACATTTAAAGCATTACAAATATCCATAATTAAGCTTCGGATATAGGTACCTTTAGAGACAGTACATCTAAATTCAATTTCATCACCTTGATAACTAAGTAATTCCATAGAATATATAGTTACACTTCTTTTAGGTAGTTTGATATTTTCATTATTTCTTGCATATTCATATAGTTTTTTACCTTGTATTTTAACTGCACTATATTTAGGTACTTCTTGATTATAAGTTTTAATAAATCTCTTTAAAACTTTAGAAACTTCTTCTTTACTTGGTAATATGGTACTAGTAGCTGTTACTTGACCAGTAATATCATAGGTATCGGTAGTTATGCCTAATTTAATTTTAGCAATATATTCTTTAGTTTCACTAGTAATTAAATCTACTAATTTTGTATATTTACCGATACAAATAATTAAAAGACCGGCTGCTAGCGGATCGAGAGTGCCAGTGTGACCGATTCTTTTAGTGTTAAATATATGATTTAATTTATTAACTACGTCTCGACTAGTATAGTTTTGAGGTTTATTTATGAGTAGTATGCCGTTCATTAGAAGTTGTCCCTATTCTTTTTTGTAAGATGTAAGCATCATTATATTCTCTTACTACTTGGAAGCCTTCTTTTTTAGTTAAGACGTTATGTAGTTTGGGTTTTTCTTTAGAAGCTTCTATTTCAATAGTATGGCAATCTTCTAAAGTGAACCATTCGGTTACCTGGTCATTTAAATAATTAGCTATACTTGTTTCAGTACCATTAATATTAAATGGCATAATACGATATTCTTTAGAAACATAGATATGACAGAATAAGCCAATACCATCACAATAAGTTCTTGCTTTAGCAAATGCAACAGGAATTCCTTGTTCATCTTTAACAAGCCAGAAACGAAGATGAGAGGCATTAATATCTCTTTTTAAATTTCTAATTGTTCTTTCTGTACAATTTTGAGGATCGTAATAGTCTTGAGTAATAGTTTCTTCAAAAAATTTAAGATATAATTTTTTTAGTTCTAAGTAATCTTTTTTGGTTGGTTTAGTCGTTACTGTTAGTTGTCTCATGGATTTCTTTTAATATACTTTCTATCTTATTGCCATAGGCAATAGAATTATCATAAATAAATTCTAATTTAGGTGTATGTCTTAAATCAATTACTTGAGCTAATTCAGTACGGATATAGCCAGAAGCTTCATTTAATTCTTTTTCTAATTCTTGGGTTGACATTTTTAAGAGACTAGTAAAGTAAATTTTAGCATAAGATAAATCACTTGATACTTCAGCTCCAGTAATAGTAATTGTTTTAAGTAAGGAATCATTGGCTTCATTAGCTAAGATATCACTAATACATTTCACCATATTAGATTCGATTCTTTTGATTTTAACACTACTCATTTTTTAACCTCGACTACTTCATAATTTTCGATAATATCACCAACACGTATATCTGTATAATTTTCTAAAGTAATACCACATTCAAAACCTTTTTTAACTTCTTTGACACTATCTTTTTCTCTTTGAACAGAAGCAATTTTACCATCATAGATAATAACACCGTCTCTAATTAAGCGAGCTTGAGAAGCATTTCTAATAATACCATCGGTAACATATGATCCAGCGATATTACCTACTTTAGAGAATTTAAATATTTTACGAATTTCAGCAGAACCTAAGATATGTTCTTCAAATTCAGGATCTAGTAAGCCTTTCATAGCAAGTTCCATTTCTTCAACAGCTTTATATATAATAGTATATAATCTTAAATCGACATTATATTCTTTAGCCATTTCTTTAGTTAGATTATTTGGTGAGACATTAAATCCGATAATAATTGCATTAGAGGCATTAGCTAAGACAACATCACTTTCAGTAATAGTTCCTATACCACTACGAATTACTTTAACTTTAACACCTTCGACATCGATTTTTTCTAAGGCATTTTTTACGGCTTCTTCGCTACCTTTAACATCGGCTTTTAAGACAACGTTAATTTCTTTAATACCACTATTAATATGAGAGAATAAATCGTCTAGGGATACGTTATTCTTTTTATATTTATTTTCTTTGGCTTGATTTGCACGCTTTTCAGCAACTGTCTTGGCTTCACTTTCGGTTTCAAAGGCCATAAATTTATCACCAGCAGATGGTGTTCCTGACAAGCCTGTAATTTCAACTGGCATTGATGGACCAGCTTCAACAATTGATTGTCCTTGATCATTTTTCATTGTTCTTACTTTGCCGTGGAAGGTACCAACTACTACTGGGTCTCCAATACGTAAGGTGCCGGTTTGGATAAGTAAAGATGCTACACCACCAATATTTTTATCAATCTTAGATTCAATAACGGTACCAATAGCATAACGATTTGGGTTAGCTTTTAAATCTAAAACTTCGCTAGTAGCTTGAATAGTTTCTAATAATAAATCAAGTCCTTCACCAGTTTTGGCACTAATGTTAACAAATGGAACATTGCCTCCCCAGGATTCTGGTGTAACGTTGATTTCTGCCATTTCAGTCATAATGCGTTCTGGATTAGCATCTGGTTTATCAATTTTATTTACGGCAACAATAATCGGTGCATTAGCTGCTAGAGCGTGGTCAACAGCTTCTTTTGTTTGAGGCATTACACCATCATCAGCTGCGACGATAATGATAACGATATCAGTAATACTAGCACCTCTAGCACGCATTTCGGTAAATGCGGCGTGGCCTGGGGTGTCAATAAATGTTATTTTATTACCATTATGGTCGATTTGATAAGCACCAATATGTTGAGTAATTCCCCCGAATTCTTTATCAACAATTTTACTATGTCTAATAGTATCTAGTAAGGTTGTTTTACCATGGTCAACATGACCCATTATTGTAACTACAGGAGGACGAGGAATTAAATTCTTTTCTTCGTCAACAATTTCAAATTCTTCAAAGTTGGTTATATCTTGAGTTTCTTCTTTTTTCAAGACTTTATTATACTCCATAGCAATAATACTGGCATTTTCATAATCGATTGGTTGATTTAAAGCAACCATTAAACCTAAAGCAATTAATTTTTTTACTAATTCAGTACCAGAAATATTTAAACGATCAGCTAAGTCTTGAACAGTCATATTTTCAGTATAGGTAATAACATTTTCTTCAACTGTATTGCTTTGAAGTTTTTCTTTATGTTTATACATTTCTTTACGTTTTGTTAAATATTCTTCTTTATTATCAGTTACTTCAGAGCGTTTTTTAAGTTTTTGTTTTTTGTTTAATTTACCATAAGTTTTTTCAATATTATTAGCTTCCATTAAATCTTCTACTACTTCATCAATAGTATCTTCTTCATCTAAGCTGGTATCATTGTTAGTACTAATTAAATTAATGGTATTATCAAGAATAATAATATCATCTTCACTAAGCATTGAATCTTTATCTTTAGCTTCAATACCTAATTCTTGACATTTCTTTAATACTTCTGCTACGGAAAGATTTGTGTCTAAAGCATAATCTTTTACACTCATCATTTTCGCCACCTACTTTCTATTTTATTAATTCTAGTAGTTCTTCATAGATTGAGTCGGGAATACTTATTTCGAGAATGTTATCTAAGATTTTAGTTTTCTTGGCTTTATTAATTACCAAAGCATCTTTTTTTAAATAAGCTCCTCGACCATTTTGTTTACCACTCTTATCAACAACAACTGTATTTTCAGGTGTTCTAACTATTCTAATTAATTCTTGTTTAGGGTATTTTTCTCTAGTTACGACACACATTCTGGTAGGGATTTTTTTAACTTTCATTAAATCACCTACTCGTTATTGCCTTCCTCAGTTACTTGATCTAGAGTTTTAACATCAATTTTATATTTAGTTAAACGACTAGCAAGTTTTACGTTAGAGCCTTTTTTACCAATAGCTAAAGATAAGTTTTCATTATTGACAATAGCTAAGGCTTCTTTCTTCATTGGATCAAGAATATTAACAATAGCATCTTTTGCTGGGCTTAGA
>CANQIR010000079.1 GCA_947624095.1 uncultured Bacilli bacterium | reverse complement strand
GCATCCCCCTCATCACTAATCTCTACATTAGCAACATAGTCAGTAATCTCATAATTAGGTCCTGAATCTAATCCCGATATTATTCCTATTAATACTAAAAAAAATATAATCCCTACAAATATCCCTATCGCCTTTTTCATTGCTTCACCTTCTATTAAAGTATAACATAAAGCCAAGAAAAAATGTAGATTTCTCTACATTAGAATTTAACACTTACATTTTTTCTTTCATTTTCTTCTATTTCATAGAATACTTGTGTCTTAAATTTAAATAATGAAGCCACTATATTACTAGGAAACATCTCTACTTTATTATTATAAAGTAATACTGTATCATTATAAAATTGTCTTGCTGAAGCTATCTTATCTTCTGTGCCTTTTAATTCTTCTTGTAAAGATAAGAAGTTTGTATTTGCTTTTAATTCTGGATAAGCTTCTGCTAAAGCAAATAATTTAGACATTGCTTTTGTTAATTCACCATTAGCTTTTATTTCTTCTTCTGGTGTTGATGCGGTTAAGAAAGTATTTCTTGCTTTAACAACATCTTCAAAAGTCTCTGATTCATGTTTAGCATATCCCTTAACTGTTTCTACTACATTAGGAATTAAATCAAACCTTCTTTTTAATTGTACATCTATTTGTGCCCATTGATCTTTAACTCTATTTCTTAAAGAAACTAAATTATTATACACAGACACCATAAATAGTATTACTAAAACAATTACTACAATAATTCCAATACCTATAATTTTTCCCATCTTTAATCCTCCTATAAAAATATATTACCATACTTAACTCATTAAAACAATAAATTTATCATACAATTAACTGGTGATTATATGTCTTTACTCTTTACAGGAATTCTAATTGGTATTGTAAGTTTAATCCCCGGTATTAGTGGTGGTACTATAATTTTACTTCGTAATGAATATTATGAAATATCCCAAATTATTTCTAATTACCGAACTAATAAACTTAAATTATTTTATCTTATCTTCGGTATTATTATTGGTGCTCTTTTCTTTTCCCGAATCGTTGAAATTCTCTTTACTTATCTTCCTACCCAAACTATGATGTTCTTCTTTGGTTTATTACTTTTCCAAACTATCCCTATCATTAAACAAGAAGTAAACGAAATAAGCCCCATCTTTCTTTGTCTTGGTATCCTTACTATTTTATTTCTTTTACTTCTTATACCTGCTTCTCCCAAAGTCATCACCAATTATCCTAAATTAACTATTACTTTTTTATTAATTTTTTCTTTATGTGGATCTCTTGATGGTTTTTTAACTATATTACCTGGTATTTCTGGTAGTATGGTTATGATGATTATTGGTCCTTATTACTTATATAAATCTTATCTTGCCAATCTTTCACTTACTAATCTAGAATTTTTAATTCCCCTAACTCTATATTTTATCTTTGATATCTTAGGTATCTTTATTGGTTCTAAATTATCTCTATATCTTTTAGAAAAACATCGTCCTCTTACTATGAGTATTATTATCGGTTTTGTTATTACTAGTCTTTTTATTATCTTACCCATTAAATCTCTTACAACTATAAATATTATACTTACTTCCCTAATGGCTTTAATCCTTAGTTATATTATTACGGAAGCTATCAATTACTTTACTAAATAATACCTATTTTCTTATAAAAACTTCTTAATACTTCTTCACTACAAGATCCTTCCAATCCCTCAATAACTTTATCATTCTTAAAAGCTAAAATTACCGGATATTTCTTCACTATCGTTCCTGGCATCCCTTCCAAAGTTTTAAATTCTTCACTATTATAATCAATCTTTCCCGCATCAACATAATATATTTTCTCATTTACTTCATCCATAATTCCATTCATAACTGGTACCAATTTTTTACAAGCTGGACAAGTCTCTCTTCCTATATAAACTACTACTAATTTATCAGTCTTAATTATATCTAATAATTTCTGTAAATCTATTTCTGACATTTTACTTACATCATAAACCAAAACTTTATCTTGATAATAACTAATTAAATCTTGATAAGCAATATAATTATCTAAAGCAAAATTATATTGATCTTTAACTTTTTTAACATAATCTAAAGCTTCTTTACTATCTAATGTATCCGCCTTTAACTTAATATCTTGAACTACTAACTTTACTACTTCTTCCCGATACTTCCCTGCTTTTTCTTCTAATATTTCATTTTCCTTAATCCCTTCTAAAAGAATCATTGCATCATTATATCCTCTACCCATAACTAACTTCTTAGCTAAATAATAATTATTTAATTCTTTATATATCTCCCGATATTTATTCTCTAATTCTTGTTTATCTTCTTCTTTAATTAAATTTAAATCTCCTACTTCTTTAATTAATTCTAACCTTTTATCATAAATATCTTTATAAGTATCAACTTCATATTCTCCTTGTAAAAACTCATTAAAATCTTCCCTTAATCTTTCCATCGTTAATTCCTGATATTTATTTATATCTTTTTCATAATTATCTATGTACTCTAAAATCCCCTCTTTATCTCCCTTAATAATCCAATTATCTAATTCTTCCAGAAACTTATCTTCTTTATTAACCCTTCCTAAAAATAGGCCTAAAATTCCACTAATTACAATGATCAGACCAATAATTCCTAGCCATTTTTTCATTACTTATTCACCTATTCTTAATCTTAATTTATTAGTAAAATTATGTCAACATTTTTAAAATATGTGTATTTAATACACAATGTATATTATACTTAAATAGAGCACACTAAAAACTCTCAAATTAGTAAAAGGAGAATTTTTATGGCAAAGTTTGTATTTGTTACTGGTGGTGTTTGTTCCGGACTTGGTAAAGGTATTACTGCCTCAAGTATTGCTTTATTACTTAAAGCTAAAGGTTATAAAGTCTTTATGCAGAAATTTGATCCGTATATGAACGTCGATCCAGGTACTATGTCACCTATTCAACACGGTGAAGTATTTGTTACTTATGACGGTTGTGAAACCGACTTAGATTTAGGTCATTATGAAAGGTTTATTGACGAAGAGTTAAATTATACATCGAATATTACTAATGGTAAATTTACTCTAGCGTCATTGAAAAAGAAAGAAAAGGCGACTTTTTAGGTGCCACAATCCAAATAGTTCCTCAAATTTCTAATGAAATTAAAAATAAAATTTATGAAGCTGGAGCATCAAGTAATGCTGATATTGTTATTACAGAAATTGGTGGTACTGTTGGTGATATTGAGTCCTCTGTTATGATGGAATCATTACGTCAATTTCGTAGTGAACAAGGTAGCGAAAATACCTTATTTGTCCACACTACTTTAATCCCCTATTTATTTGGTTCTAATGAACTTAAAACTAAACCAACCCAAAATAGTATTATTGAATTAAGAAGATTAGGTATTCAACCAGATATTTTAGTTACCAGAGCTCCCGTTCCTCTTACTGCCCACGTTAAAGAAAAATTAGCTCTCTTTGGTAGTATTCCTCCTACTAATATTATCGAAGCTATCGATGTCCAAAATATTTATCAAATCCCCATTAATTTTCACGAACAACATATTGAAGATATCATTTTAAAACAATTTAATTTAAAAGTAACTAAGAGTAATTTAGATTATTGGTATAATTTAATTGATACTGTCAATAATTTAAAAGATGAAATTGAAATTGCTCTTGTCGGTAAATATACTGAATTAGAAGATGCTTATCTATCAGTTAAAGAAGCTTTAAAACACGCTGGTTATAAATATAATACCAAGATTAAAATTAACTGGGTTAACTCTGAATCCTTAGAAAAAGAAAAAGTTAATTTAAAAGAAATATTTAAAAACTCCAAAGGTATATTAGTACCAGGTGGTTTTGGTTCTCGTGGTATTGAAGGTAAGATAAAAGCCGCTAACTACGCTAGAGTTAATAACATCCCTTACTTAGGTATTTGTTTAGGTATGCAAATAGCTGTTATTGAATTCACTCGTAATGTTTGTAAATTACCAGACGCTACTTCTAGAGAATTTAATCCAACTACTCCCGAACCAATTATCGATTTAATGGCTGATCAAAAATCCATTGTTAATATGGGAGGAACTCTTCGTTTAGGTAACTATGAATGCACGATTACTAAAGGTACTAAAACTTATGAAGCTTATCAACAAGATACTATTTTAGAAAGACATCGTCATCGTTATGAATTTAATAATAAATATAAAGAATTACTTACCCAAAAAGGTATGGTTTTTTCCGGTATTAATACCCCAAGTAATTTAGTAGAAATTATCGAATTAAAAGATCATCCCCATTTTATAGCTTGTCAATTTCATCCCGAATTTAAATCTCGTCCTACTAAACCCCATCCTTTATTTGATTCATTTATTAATGCTTCAATTAAATATGCTAAAAGCCAGAAATAATCTGGCTTTGCTTTTTATATTAATTCTTTAATCTTTCCTACTTTATCAATCTTTTCCCAACTATAATCATTATTCCCAAAATGTCCATAACTTGCTGTTTTACTAAATACTGATTCCCTTAAATCTAATTCTTCCAGAATATTTCTCGGTCTAAAATCAAATACTTTATTTATTATCTCAAGAATCTTCTCATCACTAATCTTTCCCGTTTTAAATGTCTCAACATTTATTGATACTGGTTCTTCTACCCCAATTGCATAAGCAACCTCTATTTGGCATTTATCACATACACCACTAGCTACTAAATTTTTCGCAACATATCTCGCATAATAAGCCCCGCTTCTATCAACCTTAGTAGCATCTTTACCTGAAAAAGCACCTCC
>CANQIR010000078.1 GCA_947624095.1 uncultured Bacilli bacterium | reverse complement strand
AAGAGATATTATACAACATTGATATATTGGTATCATTTCTATTAATGATAAGGTATCATTTTAAAAAAGGATTAACATATTGATTTACCTAATTTGACATATAATAAAAAATGTGTATAATATTATGACGTTTGGGATTAATTGTGTGATAAAGCTAATAACTCAATAATTTAAGTGGGATACGGAGTATTAGTTATTCCGTACTTTTTTATGGAAAAGAAAGGAGGTAATTATGGCTTTAATTATGATTCAAAAAGAAGATAAAATAGCTAAAATGCGAGAAGAACTAGCTGAAGCTGGTTTAACACCATTAATGCTATATCACGATAAAAAGAATTTTGCTAAGTATAAAAATGGTGATGTAGACTTAATGGGGACTGATACAGACTTAGCAATGTGCGTTTTAGATATATTAGAAAGATTAGGATTTCCTATGGATGAGATGGGAACATATCTTTTTAAAAATATGCTTATTAAAATTGCTAGACTTATTGATGAGTTAAATGAAATTGATGGTAAGGAGATTTTACAAGAAGTAAAAAAACAAGTGATACAACCTTATTCACAATTTTATTTAGATCTAGCGAGAAATGAATTGGATATGGGGATTACAACATTTCATTATCATTTAATTGATATGATAAAGAGAATTGATTTTACTAGAGCTGATGAGAAATTATTAAAATTAATATTAGGGGGAACTAGTGATAATTTGAGTTATGGAGAATTAGCTTTAGTAATAGGTTCATATTTAGCTGGGACATTAAAGACTAATATGAATAAACAATCTATGGTTAATCAAGTAGGTTTAATATCTAGTGCTCCGAAGTTTAGTTTAAAATATAATGAAGATATATAATAATAAAAACACTCTAACTAACGAGTGTTTTTACTTGGTTAATAAATTCATTTAATTCTTGTTCTTGATTTAGAATATCATTAGCATTAAGACAATGATCAAATTGGTAATCATAAATACATTCCATTTTAGCACTTTCACCAAAACTTAATAGGGAGGTTAAAGCTGATTCACTGCTATATAAATTTTTATCTTTAGCCCCAATAGCAACGGCGATTAATTTTTTACCTTTTAAACCTTGAGTAGAGTAAAGAGGATTTAACCGGTCCATAAAGATTTTTAAATCACCAGATAGTAGGTTCCATCTAGTAGGGGTAATAAACATAATAACTTCTTCTTGATTAATTAATTCAATATTATCTTTCATATCATCAGTAAAATCACAAACACCATTTTTATCACAATCCATACAACCAGTACATAAGTGAATCTTTTGATTACCTGGAGTGATAATTTCACAATGTATTCTTTCTTTATCTAAGGTTTCTTTAACTTTTTGAGCTAAAATACTACAGTTGCCGTCACGTCTTGAGCCGACTACTATTAACATATAATCAATCCTTTCAATTAAATTATGAGCGAGAAAAGGAAGATTTATGCAATAATAGTTATTTTTTGGTATAATCAAGAAGATTGAAGGGATTAGTATGCAACTAAAGAATGTAAGTTTAACTTTGGGATTACAGCCAATTTTTGATGATGTATCAATTCAAATAAGAGAAAAAGAAAAAGTTGGGGTGATTGGAGTTAATGGAGCTGGGAAAAGTACTTTATTTAAATTAATTCAAGGAAAGTTAGTACCAGATAAAGGGAAAGTAATCTTAAAGAATGATGTAAGAATAGGATTTTTACCACAAGTTATTAGTGATGAAATACCAAATATGGATATTAGTGTTTTAGATTATTTATTAACGGGAAGACCAATTAAAGATTTAGAGAATGAATTAACTAAGTTATATGAAGAAGCTAGTATGACTACTGATGATAAAGTTATAGATAGAATAATGAAAAGAGTTAGTAAAATTCAAGCTAAGTTAGAGTATTTTGAAGTATATAAAGCAGAAAATATGCTATTAAAAATTGTAGCGGGGATGCAAATTAGTAGTGAAATGCTAGATATGAGTTTAAAAAATTTATCGGGAGGACAGAAGAGTAAAGTAGCTTTTGCTAGATTGTTGTATTCAAAACCAGAAGTAATATTACTGGATGAACCTACTAATCATTTGGATAATGATACAAAGGAATATATAGTGGATTATTTAAGAAATTATCAGGGGACAGTAATGGTAATTAGTCATGATATCGAGTTTTTAAATCAGGTAACTAGTGAGACATTATATATTGATAAAGCTACTCATAAAATGGAATTATTTCCTGGTAGTTATGATAAATATTGGAAAATAAAAAAGGAAAGAGAAAAGACAATTGAAAGATTAGCTGATAAGCAAGAAAAAGAGGAAGAAAAATTAAAGAAAATAATAGCTAAGTATATTGCGGGGAATGAGAAGAAAGCTAAAATAGCTAAAGATAGACAGAAAAAGTTAGCAAGATTAACAAAAGAAAAGGTGACAGTGCAAAAGGATTTGAAGAAAACAAATTTTAAGATTCGAATGAAACAGGAACTTAATAATGTACCTTTGAGAATAGAAGATTTAACTTTTGGTTATAAAAAGGATGAACCAATTATTAGAAATTTAACTTTTGATATGAGTAAAGGAGAAAAGTTATTAATAGTTGGGGAGAATGGTGTAGGTAAGAGTACATTACTTAAATTAATTATGCATAAGTTAGAACCAGATAGGGGAAAGATTGATATTGGTTCGAAAGTTCAATTAGGTTATTATGCTCAAGAACATGAATTATTAGATAATGAAAAAACAATAATTGATAATTTTGAGGATATGGATGTAAGTTTAAGTGATTTGCGAGCATTACTGGGTAATTTCTTGTTTTATGGTGATGATGTTTATAAGTTAGTTAAAGTTTTATCACCAGGAGAAAGAAGTAGAGTAGCACTAGCTAAGATTGCTTTGGGCGGCTATAACTTTTTATTGTTGGATGAACCAACTAATCATTTAGATCCGGATACGCAACAAATTATTGCTAAAACTTTTAAAGAATTTGCTGGATCAATGATAGTAGTAAGTCATAATCCTGAATTTGTAGATAATTTAGGTATTGAAAGAATGATTATCTTACCTAGTGGAGAAGTTAGATACTATGATAAAAAGTTAGTATTATATTACCAAGAGTTAAATAAAGAGAAATAGTTGAAAAATTTTAATAATAGTATATAATAATGGGTAATCTTGGGGTGAGGTTTAGATGTGGTCTATTAATATAGTAAGAAGATATATTAGAGGGATGGATGTTTTTCCTTATAATGTTGATGAATTAGAAGAAAATCCAGATTTTATGGCTTTAGCACTTAAAGAAAGTAAAGATAAAAGATTATATAGATTATGTTCGGATAAAATTAAAACAGATAGTGATTTTGTATTAAAAATTATGGAATGTTTTAAAACTGATATAAATTTTGTAAGTGAAGTATTAGATTATTATTTAGGTAATACGAAAGAAGATAAAACTATTTATTATGAAGTGTTAGCTTTAGGAACAAAGATTACGAAAAATGTTGATTATGCTTGTCGGTTAATGGCAGTTTATGTGGAAGAAAGATGTAGTGCCAATGAATTGAAAAGAAAAGCTAAGAATGATGACGAAGTTATGGAAGTTGGCTTAGGTTTTGGCGTTATGGAATATGTGTATGCAGGTTGTCATGAATTTTTAAGATTTATGGCAGCTAGATTATTGGAAGATATTTTTGATGATGAAGCTTTAATAAGTTTTGAAGAGTTAATTCATAGTAAGTTTAGAAGTATCGATAATTTTAAACAATATGGTTATAGAACTTTTATGATAGATTATGTACGAACAATAGATATTTATTTAGCTGATTTTTTAAGTGCTAATTATGATTTACTGGATAATAATTTAAAAAGATGTGAAGAGATTATTAAAAGATGGCCATATTATATGCGTAATTTAAATGAGAGAAGACAATCAATTGTTTATCAAGAAATTGAAAGATTTGCTAGAGAGTATAATGCTTCTTATTTACCTTTATTTGTAATACTTAGAGATGTATTAAGAGAAATGGGATTACAAGATAAGTTTGAGAAGATAGATGATGAAGAGGTCTTTTATAATCCAATGGATATTATAGTTATGAGATTTAAGAGAATGTTAAAGAAATTATTAAGTGATTTATTTAAGGAAGATTTAGTAAGAAAAGATAGTATTGATTATTTAGTGTTAAAAAATAAAAATGGCTCTAATTTTTAGAGCGTTTTTGATGGTCTTTATAAAATTTATAGATAATAGCTGCTATTAACATAATGATTATTTCTAGGATAATTACTTCCCATTGTTTAAGAGAAAGTATATGACCAATTTGTTTGGAATAAGTCATCATACCGACAGATAAAATTTTAGAAAATAGAGCGATGGAAATAAGATGGTATAAAGCGATATCGCCTAAAGTTGAGCCAATGATAATTATTTCATCAGGTAAGATGGGAATAGCAAAAAGGATACCAGTAGTTAAGAATGGATTATGAGAAATATATTTTTTATAGGTTTTAAATTTGGGATTGTTTTTATATTCTTTTAAAAATTTTTTACTATAAGTTTTAACGATATAATACATAATGGTAATACCAATCATATCTCCAGCTAGGGTGAGAAAGAAAGTAAAGTTATGGCCAATAGTTGACATACCTAATAAAACGGTAGTAGCTTCTGGTACTGGTAGACAGATTTGTTGTAAGACACATAACATAAAGTAAAGAATATACTTCATCTATTATCACCATAATAATTTTAACACAAGTTAGAATAATAGACAACTTGGGTAGTTGCAATATCTTAGATAG
>CANQIR010000077.1 GCA_947624095.1 uncultured Bacilli bacterium | reverse complement strand
ATGGGGATTGGATAATTTTACTTTACCTACTATTTTATTCTTTGCCGGTTTGATACTAGGCGGTTTACCAATGTTATTTGGGAGAGCAAAAAAAAGAGTTAAACCTTTATATATGTTGGTTTTTCTTTTAACATTTGCTAGTGTTATGGGAATTACATTTTTACAAGGTGGGAATGAGGTTAGTTTTGAATCAATTAGTATTTGGGGATATGGCAAATTATTCTTAGTAGGAATTGTTGCGGCTGCAACGATGATAATCCCAGGTATAAGCGGATCTTTTATGTTAATGGTGATGGGTTATTATGAACCAATATTGCGGGTCATCAATGAATTTACAGCTTTTAAGAACTTAGGACATAATTTACTGATATTAGTTCCTTTTGGTTTAGGGGTTTTAATAGGAATTGTAGCGATTGCGAAGATTATCGAATATTTATTTAAGAAGTATGAAGTTCCAACATATTATGGTATAATTGGCTTTGTACTGGCTTCTTTAGTTGGTATATTTACAAATGCTAGTGGTTTAACATTTAGTGCTGGTCAGATAATTGCAGGGATTTTATTATTGGCAACTGGATTTGGAATTGCCTACAAATTAGGAGAAAAATAATTAGTCGGATGACTAGTTTTTTTATGCGAGATGTGCTATTATGGAATAGATAGTAGAGGGTGATACGATATGGAAGCTGTAAGTTTGATTAATGGGGAGATTTTTGGGAAAATAAATGATGTAGATTTAATGATAGCGAAGGGATTAGCACCTAAAGTTAGTGAACAAAATAGAGAACGATTTATTATGGCAATCGAAAAAGCGATAAAAGGGACAACTTCATTAATGGATATGAGTGGTTATCGATTTTTAACAACGACATTGAGTAATCTTAAAAAGGAAGATAAACAACGAATTAAGGTAATTGGAGTGGAGATGGCTAAAGGTAATGGAACAACAAAAACAATACCTCAGAGTGTGATGAATGAGCAAGTGGTAGCTAAGGCTAGGGAAAAAGGAACAGAACTTGGTCATAATGGACCTGTATTGACTTTAGGGAGAAATAATCAATGATAAGTAAAAATATGATATTTAGTTTGCAAAATAATGAAAAATATATGGTATTAGATATGGCAGACTATGAAGGAAAGAACTATTTGTATACGGTAATGGTTGATGATACTTTGATTAAAAGTTTAGGGAAATATTTATTTTTTGAAAATAAGGATAATATGGTTAGTAAAGTTGATGATGAGTATTTGGCTGATAAGTTATATGAGGTATTTACTAATAGATATTTAGAAAAATGGGACGTATAAATTGTTCCTTTTATTTTGACTAAAAATGTAGTATAATAACTTTCTGTTTCAAGGGGGTTGATTATAATGACAATTAAAAAGATGGAGAAACTTACATATTTATATCAGAGTTATTTAAATAATAGACGAGAACAAAAGGGTGAAGATATTAGGCAAAGTTCAAGAATTAGTTTAGATGGAATGGCTAAAATTTATGCAGAAGAAACTGGTATGGGAATTAATTGGCGAAGTCAAGAAGAAATTCTTATAGACTGGGTTAAAAAGGAAATTAATGGACCACTTTTAAATATTTTATTAGCTGAAGCGGTAAATAATACTGATCCTTGGGTACTACAAAATATCGAAGTGTTACAGAAAATGTTTACGGAAGTATTACACACTTATGAGGAAATGGCTAAAACACCAATTAAATTAGCAGAATATTCAAGACAAATGCTAATGGACGATGTTAAGCATATTTTATTGGAAATAGATAGTTCGGGGGAATTATTAGAAGAATTTAAGATAAATCTTGGTAAATCAATTATATTCCTTAACGATTTACCAGAGGATAAGCAAACGGAATTGCGGGATATTTTAGATTTAGAAAAAGGAGCAAGTGCTACTTTTGATTTAGTTTTTGGACCTTTAACATTGTTATCATTACATGGAACAATTGAAGATTTGGTAGATGTTATTCATGAATTTATGCATTTTATTAATGTAGGACATATAAGAAGTATAGACTTATTAAGCGAATATCCTTCAATTATGTGGGAGATGTATAGTTTAGAATATTTAAAAAGAAAAGGCTATGAGGAGAAAGAAATTGCTAGTTTATACCTTAAAAGATATCAAGATGTGATGGGAGAAAAAGAAGTTTTTAAGCAAATAATTGGGCTTTTTAAAGTTTTTCTTAGAGATGGTGTAATTAGACCAGAGGAAATGGGTAATAAAAATTATGATAAGTTAATAAAAATTTTGAATGCTGATAATCAAACAATAAATCATATGTATCCTTATGTTATAGGAGTTTGGTTAGCATCTAAAAGTATGCAAAAGATGAATGAAGTATTTAGACCAGATGAATTAATGTTTTTAACTTGTCAGGTAGGAGAAATTAATTTAAATAATTTGATTAGAAGGTTAGATGAGACGATGATCGAAGGCAGTCAAACGGTAAAAAGTGATTGGCATCCTGAAGACCCACCATTTTCGTTTTAACATATCTTGCACAAACTAAATAATTATGATAAATTTATTATGTATTAATAGACGGAAGTGCAGGGATTAATAAATGAGCGATTCAAAGATAGAATATTTAGATAAAGCTTTTTTAGGAACAATGGATAGTCAAGGATTTAAGAATGCTAAGTTAGCGATTAAATATGTCTTATTTGATGATGAAAACTCGATAGATAAGAAACTGAGAAATGGTGATAAATGGCGGTTTATATCGAGTAATTATAATGGTCGGGAATTAGCTAAAAAGTTACATCAAATGGATTTAATGCATATATTAGTAGAATTTTGTTATGAATATTTTGGTCTTTTAAATCGAGAGTTTAAAATGAATAAGGAAAGATATCTAGAAATAAAGGAGAGTATGTTTCCAACGATGGCTTTAACTAGTGATGAATTAGTAGAGTTTATTGTTTATGCAGCATTAATTAGTGTTGAAGAAGTATATGTATTACTTAGTACTCATAAAGATATTGTGATGAGTTTAGTAGATTTATTAATAAAAGAAAGATATTTAGATAATAAAAGAGAAGAATTAGATAATTTTAAGGGGATTGAAGAACCAGTAATGGCCCAAGATGAATATGATTATTTTATGGGTAGATATAGTAGTTTAGATATTGAATTTAGTTTAATGAAGAGAAAGAATCCTGATTACAATTAAAAAAGACGTTTAATTACGTCCTATAAACATTGCGGCAAAAGCAGCAAAAGTACCGACTACCATTACGATTAGCATAATCCAGGTTGCTATTTTTCTAGTTTTTTTACTCATATTTTCACCTCGTTTATTCAATATATAATTTATCATAAATAGTTTGGCTTGTAAATATAATTAACTAGGTGATAGTTATGCAACTAATATGGACAAGCTGTAAGAAAAATAAATATAAATTACTTTTTTTGAGTAGTTTATTTTTGATTGGGGTGATAGCTGGAATTATTTATTATACGGGACAGAGTGGGGAAGTGAAAGAAGTTTTAAAAAGTAGTATGACTTTTGATGGTAGTAGAGTAAATATGTTAGTTGGTCATTTATTAGTTTTACCTTGTTTGATGGTTTTGCTATTTATATTAATTGGGGTACCAATATGTTTATTCTATTTATTTTATGAGGGATTATCTTTGGGATTTACTTTGATGGTAATGATTAGTTCTTATAAATTTAAGGGATTATTATTGATGTTTAAGTATTTAATATTTTTTAAGATAGGGTATATAGTTTTGTTAATATTATTTAGTTTGAAGATGATTGATTGTGGGAGGAATTTGATTGGTTTACTAATTTATAAGAATGAACAAAAGATTAGGAAGAATTTTATTAATAATTTAAAGAAGTTGGGTTTGTTTTTTATATTTTTATTGATATATGATGGAATTATTTATCTTATTTCACCATTTTTATTACGACAAATTATTACTTTTTAGATGGATTATGGTATAATTTTGAGTAGTTGGGAGGAATTAGGATGAGCAAAGTTATAGTTGGAATGAGTGGGGGAGTTGACTCAGCAGTAGCTGCTTATTTACTTAAAGAAGCAGGTTATGAAGTTGAGGGGCTTTTTATGCGCAATTGGGATGCAGCTTTGAATAATGATATTGAAGGTAATCCGACATTTGGGGAGAATATTTGTCCACAGGAACAAGATTATAATGATGCTTTAGCAGTTTGCCAAGTATTAGATATTCCTCTACATCGGGTAGATTTTATTAAAGAATATTGGGATAATGTTTTTACGTATTTTTTAGATGAGTTAAAAAAGGGGAGAACTCCTAATCCAGATTTAATGTGTAATAAGTATGTGAAATTTGATTTATTTATTAAGGAAGCTAAAAAATTGGGAGCAGATTATGTGGCGACTGGGCATTATGCACGAAGAGATGGAAATAGATTATTAAGAGGTATTGATAATAATAAAGACCAATCATATTTTCTAGCTCAGGTAAGTGCTAGTCAGTTAAAGGATGTTTTATTTCCAGTTGGCGATAAGACAAAGGAAGAGGTTAGGGAGATTGCCGCGAAGCTAAATTTACCGGTAGCTAAAAAGAAGGATTCAACGGGAATTTGTTTTATTGGTGAAAGAAATTATCAGAAGTTTTTGCGTAATTATTTAAAACCAAATCCAGGCGATATTGTCGATGTGGCAACTTTAGAAGTGATTGGTAGACATAATGGTCTAATGAATTACACTATTGGGCAAAGAAGAAATGTTGGAGTTAGTGGCAATGAATGTAGACATTTTGTTTGTGGGAAGAATGTGGCAAAAAATATTCTTTATGTGACTTTTCAAGATAAGGAAGAATACCTTTATAGTGATGAGTGTCTTGTAAGTCAAATAAATTTTATTTCTGCTGTACAT
>CANQIR010000076.1 GCA_947624095.1 uncultured Bacilli bacterium | reverse complement strand
ACGGCAAGCGTTAATACGCTTTCCATAATTTGATTATACCACTTTTTTAATAAATTACAAATTTTATTTAAAATTACCCAATTTTGCATTTTGAGGTATATTTTGGAGGTCAATTTTGCATAAATAGGTCTTTTTTTATTAAAACTTGCAGAATTGGTACCTATTTTTACCTCAATTTTGTAAATTGGGTTTTTGACTTTTATTTTTTCTTGAGTATTATACGCAACTGGAAAGACGTATTGTGCTTGCCTTCAATTTATATGAGCTAGAATTGGAGGCGGTGTAGATGAAAAAAGATACACAAATCTTTCTTCTCTATATTATTATTATCCTACTTCTTTTAATAATCTTTAATCTTGTTTAACTTTTGTTAAATAGTTAAGATTATATGGGGGTTTTGGTAATAAAAAAGCACTGGTATTGCTCAACACCAGCGCACACCACATATAGGTAAGCGCTAATACGCTTTCCATAATTTAATTATACCACTTTTTTAATAAATTACAAATTTTATTTCAAATTAAATATATTTTAACAGAGGATATAAAAAAGAGAATTATTTATGTCCTCTTAATTTACGATATATTTTTAAAAATGTAGGTAATACTTTATATAAAATTGGTTTATTAACAAGATCAAATTCACCAATAAATTCAATATATGTATCACCAAATTTTTTCTTATAGGCGTGTAAGCCGCCTAAATTTTTGTAAGTAGTTTCTGGGTCGCCAACTGTACCGTATAAGTCTAAGAAACGATAGTTATGTTCAAAGCAATATTTAATTGTTTCATAGTATATTCTATTAACGGCAAAGAGATATTCTCCTAACTTATTATTTCCGATGTACATAGTCCACATCATATCATTAGCGATACCATTTATTAAAGAACAAATTACGATATTTTCCTGATCTTTATAGGGGGCGAATATTGCTAATTCTTTTTCTAATCTTTTAACTTTATCTAGGGCATCAGGTTTTTGTTTTTTAGTTATTAGACCATTTGTAAAGTCTTCTTTTATTTTATTTAGAGATTCTTGAGTATCTTGATATAGTTTTTGACCATTAACAGAAACATCAAAAACTAGGACGTTATGATATTCTTTACCATATTTATAAAGGGTTTGATAGAAGTTATCTGAATATTGGACAAAGCCATCTTTGGTAGCATTGGATTTGTTCAGTTCAAAGAAGTGATCTACATTACTATCAAAATTAATATTTAAATTGTAGGAGTAGCTACGATGAACTGTTTGCATAAATGTTTTAGATATACTAGATTTTATTTCTTCAATGGATTTATATTGAGAAAAGTATCTTCTAAATGTGTATCTTGGTTCGTTATTTTCATATAATTTGACAAATCCTTGGTGAATATAACCTAATTTAGTTAAGTTATCAAATATGGGTATATTATTTTTTCCATTGGGTATTCGATTACCATCTTTATCAATTTCTTGGTACATAATTTCAGGATTTATTTTAAGATATATGGCCTTGGTTCTTTTTAAATATTTTTTTATTTCTTCAGTAAATATTTTGACTAGTTCAAAGTTATTAAAATCTATTAGGTAACCGCGAGAACAATAATAATAACATAAACCAAATGGGGCATTTTTTTTAAGAAGAAGAGCAGCGGCGACGAGTTGGCCATTGTCATCTTTTAAGCCAACATAATATGGTGTTTTGCCGCGAGTTTCTTTTATAGATTCTCCCCAAGCATAAGATTGTAAGAAATGGCTATAGGGAAATTTTTGAAAGAAAGCTATATATTCTTCTTTAGATAAATTATCAACAAATTGCATATGAATCATCCTTTACTTTGTATAACAATAATATCATATCTAGTTTAGAATAGCAAAGATGGTAAAAAAAAATAGGAAGTATTACTTCCTAAAAATTATTTAACATATGGTAATAATGCCATATATCTTGCTCTTTTAATTTGTTCAGCAATATGTCTTTGATGTTTAGCACAAGCACCTGTCATACGACGAGGCATTATCTTGCCTTTTTCGTTGATGTATTTAGATACAATCATAACATCTTTATAGTCGACACTTTTGCCAGCACACATTTGACATATTTTTTTCTTTTTACGATAAAATCCTTCGGCCATCGTTAAATCCTCCTTTTAAAATGGTAAGTCATCATCACTTAGAGCTACTTCATTACCAAAATCTTTGTATGGATCTTCTGAAATATCAGTTGTTTCAATATCCATTGGTGGTACATCTGGTTGGTAAGCTTCGCTAGCATAGGAAACGTTTTGTGAAGCATTGCCACTATTCTTAGAGTTAAGGAAAGTTACGTTATCAGCAACAATTTCGGTAACGTATCTTTTAGTACCATCAGGAGCATCATAAGAACGGGTTTGAATGCGTCCTTCAACTGCTACTTGACTTCCTTTTGTACAATATTTGGCAATATTTTCAGCTTGGCGACGCCATGCAACACAATTAATAAAATCGGCGTCACGTTCACCTTTTTGATTAGTAAATGCTCTTGTTACGGCAACGGTAAATGTAGTTGTATTAACACCAGAACCGGTTGAACGCATTTCTGGGTCTCTTGCTAATCTTCCGATTAATATAACTTTATTCATATACTACTCCTCATCTAATTTAATAATTAAATGTCTTAGAATTGATTCATCTAATCCAGCCTTACGGTCGAATTCAGCAATAACTTCTTTAGTAGCTTCTACTTCAAATACGAAGTAATATCCATTTAATTCTTTTTTAATTGGATAAGCTAGTTTCTTTTCGCCTAGTTCTTTAGTTTCAACTACTTTAGATTTGTTAGAAGTAATAATTGACTTTAGGTTTTCAGCAACTTTTTTTACTTGATCACTTTCCATTGTAGCTTTAACGATAAACATTATTTCATATTTATTCATTTTCGCACCTCCTTACGGTCTATTCGGCTTCACACATAGTGAAGCAAGGAGTAAATTAATACTCGGTTTGTATTATAGCAAATTAAAACACTATTGTAAAGATAGTGTTTATTCATTATATGTTAGTTGTTTTTGGTTTTTTCTATTTTCTTTACTAAACTTTCTATTTAGCTAATTCTTTATTACGGAGTCTAGCTAGTTGATAGAGTAAAATTGTAATAACTAAGCCGAGGGCTTCTAAAATTAAAACTGGATTAAAGTATTTTAAGAATGGGTAAGTGGCAACTATGTAAGGGGGAATCTCAGAAGAATAAATATAATTCATATTAAATAAATGATTAAATGGCATCATAATTATAATTAGAGCATTAGTAAAAATAAATATTTTAAAGATTTGTTTTAATTCTATTTTATAGTTTAGGGCATAATAAGAGAAGAAACTTAAAAGAATAAATAAATGATGGGACATAAAGTATTCCCAAAATTTATAGTAATCAAAACAAGATGGTAGTTCTGGCCAGAGGATAGCTGGTATTGGACCGATAAAAGCTAAAAAGAAAGTATATTTTAAGATTCTTTCGTCTTTAAAGAGAATTCCATAGATAAACATATAGTTAGAGATAAAGCAAAGATGAAATGGTAAATGAATTTTGTAATCAAAAATACCATAATAGATATTAGTAAAGGTATAAAATAGCATATTAAATAAGAGAATAAGGGCACCAATAACGAGGATTCTTCTTTTGGTTTTCATTGAAAGATTAGATATTTTATTACGAAAGATATATATTAGAAATAGACCAATAATGACTAAGAGTATGCAAGCAAGATGATGGGGACCAAACATTTTAAATTCAGTTCCAGGATATTCATTAACAATAAATTCGCGCATTAAACATTAAACCTAAAGTAACAAATATCGCCATCTTGCATTAGGTAATCTTTTCCTTCTAATCTTAATTTTCCAGCTTCTTTAACAGCTTTTTCATCACCGCATTTTTCTAAATCAGTATAACTCATAATTTCAGCTTTAATAAATCCTCTTTCAAAATCGGAATGAATAATTCCAGCACACTTTGGGGCTTTCATACCTTTGGTAAATGTCCAAGCTCTTACTTCATCTTTACCAGCAGTAAAGAAAGTTTGGAGACCTAATAAATCATAAGTTGCTTTAATTAATTGATCTAGGCCACTAGATGTAATGCCTAATTCATGCATAAAGTTAGCTTTTTCGTTATCATCTAATTCGGATAATTCACTTTCAAGTTTGGCACACATAATTATAACTTTAGCATTATCTTGCTTTGCGTATTCTTGCACTTGTTCGGTAAATTCATTAGTTCCAATAACCGCATCATCTTCACTAACATTAGCAGCATATATAATAGGTTTAGCAGTAATAAAGTTAAAACTTTTTAAGATGTCTAATTCTTCTTCAGTAAATTCTATCCGACGAAGGGGGGTGTTATTCATTAAAGCTTCTTTTCCTTTAGTAAGAGTGCTTACTTCAAGAAGAGATTGTTTATCTTTGGTAGTTTCAGCTTTTTTAATTATTTTACCTAAGCGATTTTCAATAATTTCTAAATCTGCAAGAATTAATTCGACATTAATAATATCCATATCTCTAACTGGATCGATGGCTCCTTCTACGTGGGTAATATCAGAATTTTGAAAGCAACGAACTACTTCAACAATTGCATCAACTTCACGAATATGGGATAAAAATTTGTTGCCTAAGCCTTCACCTTTAGAGGCACCTTTTACTAAACCTGCAATGTCAGTAAATTCAAAAGTAGTGGGAACTAAACTGTTTGGAATATATAACTTTTCTAGAAAAGCTAATCTTTCATCGGGAACGGTTACTACTCCTACGTTAGGTTCAATAGTTGCAAAAGGGTAGTTGGCAGCAAGAATGTGTTTTTTGGTAATGGCATTAAATAGAGTTGATTTACCAACATTAGGTAAGCCAACGATGCCGGCTTTTAATGACATAAGTACGCCTCCTTAGTTAATTATATTAAAAAACAATTGAATATTCAATTGTTTTAGATAGTAACGCTACTACCAATTCCAAGTGGAA
>CANQIR010000075.1 GCA_947624095.1 uncultured Bacilli bacterium | reverse complement strand
GTTCATTTGTTACATCATTAGCATACCTTTGCATACTACCTACAATTAAGTCTTTCGCCTTATCTGCTGCCACCAATTTAGCTTCACTTTCTTGTTCTTTAATATACTCAGCTATTTCTTTTGACATAGTTGCTTCGACTCTTTTCATAATTAAATCGTGGGCTTTTTCTTTGGGAAATTTAGCTATTGCTTCCAACTGCTCCATTTCCTGTTTAAGCATTTCATCCATCTTAACTTCTTTATCTTGAATTTCCTTTTGTTTAGCAACAATTGAAGCATCCTTCTTCTCTAGCATTTCATCTCGACTTTGTAACATTTCTTCCCGTTTATCTAAAGAAGCTTCTCTTTGCATTAATCTTTCTTCAGATTCCTTTAATTCTGCTTTCTTTTCCTTAAGTTCTTTCTCAAATTCTTGCTTTGCTCGATAAGATTCTTCTTTAAGTTCTAACAAGGCATCTCTTCTTTTCTTCTCTGCCTCTTTCATTGATTCTTCAATTAATTTTTTAGCTTTCTTTTCTGCTTGAAACCCTCTTAAAAAATTGAATAAAAAGAACAATCCTAATCCAACTAAAATTCCGATAATAAGAGCTAAAATGGTTGTTGAATTAAAATCCATATTATCCTCCATATCTATTTATAGAAAAATTATATTTAACTAATAAATTGTTCTATAACTTAATTATAGATGGAAAATAAGAATTAAGCAAGATTTTTATTTTAACTAACTCCTAAGTCTTTAAAACACTCTTTAATTTTCTAATAACTTTTTTCTCAATCCTCGATATATAAGATTGACTAATCCCTAAAATATTTGCCACTTCTTTTTGCGTATATTCTGTTGTATTATTAAGTCCATATCTCATCGTCATTATTTCCTTTTCCCTATCATCTAACTGACTAATCTGTTCTTTTAATAATTCCCTATCTACTTTATCTTCAAATTCCTTAATAACAATATCTCCATCAGTACCCAAAATATCTTCTAAATGTAATTCATTCCCTTCACTATCATAATTTAAAGCATCCTCAAAACTTACCTCTCCATTTCTTCTTTTATTCTTCCTTAAAAACATCAAAATCTCATTAGCTATACATCTCGATGCATAAGTAGCTAACTTAATATTCTTATCAACTTTATAAGTATTAATCCCTTTTATCAATCCAATCGAACCAATACTAACTAAGTCCTCGATATCATAACAAGTATTTTCATACTTCTTAGCTAAAAATACTACTAATCTTAAATTATGTTCAATTAATTTATTCCTTGCTTCCTCATCCCCCTGTTTAGCTTTAATTAGACAATCTAACTCTTCCTCTTTACTAAGTGGTGGTGGCAGTATATCTGTACTACCCACAAAAAATAATTGATTATATTTCTCTCTAAAATAAGCTATAAACTTCTTAAAAATATCTAAAATCATTTTAATCCCTCCATTATCTTTTCACTAATAATACAATCTATTCCATCCCCTATTAACTCATTATCACTAATGCCAATCAAAAAACTACTATTAACTCGTTTATCAATTTCCAATTTAAATCCCTTCACACATTTTAATAAACCCCTAGTATTTAACGCTCTAAATGGTACTAATATTGGACTTTTAATATCAAATGGTAAATACCTTTTATTTAGAATTATAATCCCCTTATTACTATATGGATCCTTTAATTTATTCCCTGTATCTAATAAAGCATTTACTAAAACAAAATTATCATTATCAAAATAAATCTTACAATTATAATAATGCTGATAATTATTTCTCAAATTTTTGCTACTAATTATATAACCAATTAATATTACCGGACTAATAAATAACAAAAATAAATAATTTATTGATACCTTATCATTCCCATAATTAATATTTAAATAATAAATAAATCCACCTAATATAATACTAACTAAATATAAATAAAATAAATTATTCAAAGTATATTTAAAATCTTTATACCCAAATCCAACTAAAACCATTCCTATACTCATCAATATCTTCAGAATATTTAATATTAATATTGATATATTTACTAATAAAAATACTGTCGTTAAACTTCCAAATAAACTAGCTAATAATAATTTTCCTAATTTACTATTTCTTTTTAATACAATACTTACACAGAGTAGTAATAATAAATCAAAACTAAAATTAAGAATAAATACTAAGTCTAAATATATAACCATCCCATCACCCAACTTTATTATAAATAAGTAAGTCTTCAAAAATTGTCATATTATTTCCTTTTATTTATTCCATAAAAAAATGACTTAATTAAAAGTCATCTCTATTTCTTAAGAATGGTGGAATATCGATTTCTGAATCAATATCATTACTCTTTTCTCTTATATATGTAGGTTCTTCATAATCACTATTATAATTATCTGGTGCACTATCAAATCCTGTAGCAATAACTGTAACTATAACTTCATCATTTAAGTTTTCATTAATTACTGCCCCAAATATTGTATTAATATCTGTATTAGCTGCACTTCTAACTACTTCAGCTGCATCCTCAGCTTCAAATAATGTCAAAGTATTACCACCCGTAATATTAATAATTGCATCAGTAGCTCCCTCGATAGTAGTTTCCAAAAGTGGTGAAGATACTGCTTGTTTAGCAGCTTCAATAGCTCTATTTTCTCCTACGCCAATTCCAATACCAATAATTGCATTACCACGTTTTTCCATAACTGCTTTAACATCAGCAAAGTCTAGATTTACCAAACCTGATACTGCAATTAAATCTGATATAGATTGTACACCTCTTCTTAATACATTATCTACTTCTTTAAATGCTTCAAGCATTGGTGTCGTCTTATCTATAATATCTCTCAAACGATCATTAGGAATAACAATTAAAGTATCAACATGTTTCTTTAATTCTTCAAGTCCAACTTCCGCTTGTTCCATTCTCTTACGCCCTTCAAATTTAAAAGGCTTCGTAACAATACCGACTGTCAAAGCTCCCAATTCCTGTGCAATCTCTGCAAAAATTGGTGCAGCACCAGTTCCAGTACCACCACCCATACCGCAAGTAACGAATACCATATCCGCTCCCTTTAGTACTTCTTCAATTTCTTTTTTACTCTCTAAAGCAGCTTCTCTACCAATCTCTGGATTAGCACCTGCTCCTAATCCTTCCGTAATACTTTTACCGATTTGTAATCTTGTTTCTGCTTTACTAACATTCAATACTTGTAAATCGGTATTAGCTACAATAAAATCTACTCCTCTAACACCAGATTCAATCATTCGATTAACGGCATTACATCCACCGCCACCTACACCAACAACTTTAATTTTGGCAATTTGATCCATCTCTAGTTCGTACATTTTATCCTCTCCTTAATTATCAAAAAAATATCCAAACAACTTTCCTAATACTGAAGATTCATTTATCGTTTTCTTATGCATTCCACTAAGTTCTTTCTGTTCTTCAACATTAAAAATTGAATAATCTTTATCTTTCATTTTCATTTTACTACCATAATATTTGATTAGACCTACACAAGTACTATACTTATTATTTCTAACCCCTATTTCATTAATTCTACTAAGAATGACATTCTTACCAAAAACTTCCTCTAAAACTAGAGAAAAATCAATGGCTTCTGAGAGTCCTCCTGTGAATATTATATAACTTATTTCCCTTTTTGTTAAGAGGTTAATTTGCTTTTTTGCTTTATTCAAAATCTCCTCTATTCTACTCATAACTATTTCCGATAATTCGTATTGATTTATCTTTATTTCTTCCCCTAGTTTATTAGTCACAACTTCACAATCACTAGCAACCGCCAACCGTTTATGAGCTAAAGCTAACTTTTCTTTTAACTCCTTTGCTTGCGTAGCATTTACTTTATATATAAATGATATATCATTATCGATATTTGCTCCCCCTAATTCTAAAACCTTAGTATTTGTAAGAACGCCCTTATTAAAAGCAGATAATGTTGTTGTATCTTCCCCCATATTAATAATAACTCCTACCTGATTATCCATTTCCTTAGTCTTAACACTATAATAATCTCCAACACAACCAAAAGATATATCAAGAACTTCTACATTAATACTTTCTAAAACATCTAATATTGGATATACCGTACTCTTAGGAGCTATAGCAAGCACCGTTTTAACTAGCAACTTATCGCCCATCGCTCCCCTTGGATCATTAGTAATTATATCATCATCTATCTTATAAGTAGTTGGCATTACATTAACTAATTCCATATTATCCCCAACAGCATTAGTTACTGAATCTTGTAATACCCTAATAATATCTGAACCAGTAATTACTTTATCTTCACTAGTAATATCTACACTACCTTCACTAACTACAAATTCTGCACTATTTTCTGGCACATTTACTACTAATTGATTTATCTTTAATCCTATTATTTCCTCAGCTTTTTTAATAACTTCTTTTAAAGCATCTCCAAAAGTTTCTTTATTTACCACTAACCCCTTTTTAACTCCCTTACTAGGAACTTCAGATACTGCTAAAATATTTAATTTATTCTTAATCATTTCGCCAACTACTAATTTTAATGTATCACTACCAACATCTAAACTAGCCATTATCTTTCGCATCTAACGCCACCTACTTTATTAAAATTATTATATCATAAATACTTCATAATAAAAATACAAAAAATAACGAATTCCCTTCGTTACTTTTTAATCACTACCTCCATTATTCACTTAGTATATAAGGATCACCACTTTCCCCAGTTCCACCCATTATATTAACATCTGAATTCAGATAAACGACCGGCCGGACCCCAGGCGTACCGATAGCGAAGTAGTCGACATAGCCGATGGGGTACACAACGAACACATTGCCGGAGTCACCGGAAAAAGGAGACAAAGTCCATTGTGTAGTACTAGAATTATATAACCAACTTCCTCCTGCACAGTCTGTTTTATAACTACCGATATTCCATCTAACCATTTCTTTTTGTAAACAAGCATCTCTTTTGTATGTGGTTCCACCTCCGGTGGCATAACCATAATCACTTGGATAC
>CANQIR010000074.1 GCA_947624095.1 uncultured Bacilli bacterium | reverse complement strand
GTGCTCCATCGACACCTTATGCTATTCCTTGGGCTAATTCTTTGTTTGAGGATAATGCGGAGTTTGGTTTTGGAATGCTAGCAACATATAAAAGAAATCACGAAAGAGTTAAGAGAATTATTGAAGAATCAAGGGATTCAGTTAAGGAAAATGTAAAGAATTTATATCAAAGATATTTGGATAATTTGGATGATTATCAAGTTACGATGGAAGTTAAGGAAGCTTTAAGTAAGGAAGAGATTCCTAATGATTTAAGAAATATTCTTGATTATATGCCAAAGAGTACTGTATGGGCGATTGGTGGCGATGGCTGGGCTTATGACATTGGCTTTGGAGGCTTAGATCACGTGCTATCTAGTAATGAAAATATTAAGGTATTAGTGCTTGATACAGAAGTTTATTCTAATACTGGTGGACAATCTAGTAAGTCTAGTAGATTGGGTCAAGTAGCAGAATTTGCCGATTATGGGAAGAAGACGAATAAGAAGGATTTATTTAGAATTGCAATGAGTTATCCAAATTGTTATGTAGCTAGTGTTAGTTTTGGAGCTAATATGTTTCAAACGATTAAAGCTTTTAAGGAAGCGAATGAACATAAAGGACCAGCCATAATTATTGCTTATGCGACTTGTATTGAACATGGGATTAAGGGTGGTATGAGTAGAAGTATGGATGAACAAAGATTAGCAGTAGAGTGTGGGTATTCAATGTTAATGCGATATAATCCAGAAAATGATGAATTAACTATCGATTCAAGAGAACCTAATTTTGATAAGTATGATGAATTTTTAGATAATGAAGTAAGATATCATGCTTTAAAGATTAAGGATAAAGAGTTAGCTTCTGATGTTCTTACTCATAATAAAGAATTAGCTAAGGAAAGATATGCGTATTATAAAAATTTAGCAAAGAAAAACGTCTAGTTGGTTAGACGTTTTTAACTGACTTTTTTGTATCGTTTAAGAGTTTTTATTTGATTAAGTAATCTAGTATGACGGATATCGATGGTATCACTTTCTTGAATTAATTTTTCATATTGATTATTTAACATAGTACGTAAGTGATTTAATTGATTAAGAAATTGTTGATCATTAATTAGACTAGGATATTTATGAAGAATATCTTTTTCTAAAATATCTAGATACATTATATTATCATAGGTTTTTTCTAGGGAAGCATTTAAGGCTTCTTTCCCGTTATGTAATGCTTGTAATTCATTTTGGGGATTGATTATAGGTTCACGACTAAGAACTCTACCAATAAAGTTAAAATGATAATTAATGAATAAACTAATTGAAAAGATACGGAAGTAACGATTTTTAATGAAAGGGAAAAGGAGAATTGATGGCATAGTTAAAAGATTAAGAATTTTTTGTAAACGGATTTTAATCATTGTACTTTCTAATTTATTTATTTCAGTAGGGGACATAGTAGTCAGTTTTTGATAATTGGGGTCCAAAATATTTTTTAATTCTTCATTATCTTGGAAGGAAATGTTTTGAAATTCTATTTCTAATTTTTTTAAAGTGTTTATTTCAAGGGTAGCGGCAAGGTCATCTTCTGCTTTTTGAATTTGATTTTCTTTTTTGGTTTGCATATTAATTTTAAGCTTTTTTAATTTGTTTTTTTGAGCTTCTAAGTTAGCTAGTTGTTTTTTACTCATTTTAGATTCATTAAGAAGAATATAATCATCTATTTTAGTTAAAAGATTATTAATTTTTTTAGTGATAAGGTCAAAGTTGGGATTAGGTTCTTCAATTGATTTAGTAAGTTTCGTTATTTCTTCGTTATGATCGGGAATTATTAGTGGTTCGGCAATAATTTTTGACTCGGAAATTTCTTTTTTAGGTGGTTTAGTGGTGCTATCTGGTTTTGGTATTTCTTCAGACTGGGAAGTTGGTATAGACTCATTAATTGGTGGTATAGGAATTGCTTTTGATTCTGAAGAAGGAGTAGTTGGCTCATTATGAATGACTTCTTCTTTTAGCTGGAAAGTTGGTTCGGTAATGGAATTGCTGGTAGTAACTGTTTTTAAAGACGCCAATTGCTGATTATTAAGTATTTTTATGGGTCTTGGAGGAAGTAGCGGAAGGGTTGATGGTTTGGGATTTTGTTTAATTGTTTGTTCTAGAATAGATAGGGTTTTATTTAAAGGAGTTATGTTAATTACTTTGGATTTAGCTGGTTGATTTAAAGATGGCTTGATGGGCTTTTTTAATAAATAATCTTCAATAGTAGTAGATAAAACTTGTTTAAAGTTAGGTTCTTTTATTAAAGGGATAAGAGGTTTAGCTACTTCGGCTTTGAAGGTATCTATTTGGTTTTTTATTGGTAATGATACTTTATGAGGATTTATTTCTTTTTTATTTAGAAGATAGTCATCAATTAAATCATTGAGGTATTGTTCGCTCGTATTGGGACTTATTAAGTTGTTAGTAGTATCAATGTTAGTGGTATTAATTAGGGATTGATTGGTAGATGATTTTGTTGCTTGTTGATTGGTGGCAATAGGAGGATTTTTAGCGGTTTTATTTTTAGAGTTAGATTTAAATAAACTAAAAAGGCTTTTAAAGAAAGCTATAATATAAAGAAATATTTTCTTAATAGTTTGCATAAAAATCACCTTCGTTATTGTAACATAATTTTAAATCACAAAAAAGGAGTTGTCCCCCTGAGAAACAACTCCAAAAAAGAATAAAAAGGGGTTGGCTAGTGTGATACTAGCACCAATTCGCTATAAAGTGAACTGGTAGCTAATATACTAATTGATAAAGGTCATTTTGTCAACAAAAAATTGCAAAAATTTTAAGAAAAATTAGATAGAAAAACATATGTATGAATGTTATAATTTTAATAGGTGAATAATCATGGAGTTAGGGTTAATAAAAGGAATTGGAGTTAAGTATTTAGAAATCTTAGAAAAGATGAAAATATATACCTTAGATGATTTATTGACATATTATCCTTTTAGATATCAAGTTTATCGATTATCAAGTTTAGATGGAACAAAAGTTAGTGTGACTGTGAAGGGAATTATTGAATCTTTACCGAAGACTGTTTTTATTAGGAAGAATTTAAATAAGATGGAGTTTAGATGTTTAGTAGATAATTTGGTAGTTAAAGTAGTAATATTTAATCGAGCTTTTATGAAAAGATATTTAACGGTAGGGAAAGAGATTGTTTTAATTGGTAAGTATGATGAAAAGAAAAATCTTTTAACGGCTAGTAATATATTATTTGAAAAATTGGTAAATGGAAAAGTTGAACCGGTATATCACTTGATTAGTGGGATTAGTAATAAACAACTGGGAAGTATTATTGAAAAAGCGTTAGAGTATCGTAATGAGGTAGATGATTGTATTCCTTTTGAGTTAGGGGATAGATATGAATTTATTAGTAAGGGTGAAGCTTTAAGAATTATTCACAATCCAAAGAATAGTGAAGAGTTAAAAAAAGCTAGATTAAGATTGATATATGAAGAATTTTTTCAATTTATGTTTAAGATTAATTATTTGAAATATAAGTATATGGCTAATAATGTTGGGGTAAGTAGAAATGTTGATTATGCTAAGGTAAAGGAATTTATTGAGGGACTTGGATTTACTTTAACGATAGATCAGCAACAAGCAGTAGATGATATTTATACAGATTTGATAAGTGATAAGAGAATGAATAGATTGATACTTGGTGATGTTGGTTCTGGAAAAACGATTGTTAGTATTATAGGAATGTATATTAATTATTTAAGTGGTATGCAAAGTGCAATGATGGCTCCTACTGAGATATTGGCAACTCAACATTATGATAACTTGGTAAAACTTTTTGAGCCTTTGGGGATTAGAGTAGGTTTATTGGTTGGAAGTATGAAAAAAAGAGAAAAAGATGCAATAGTAAAGCAGCTTGCTAGTGGAGATATCGATGTAGTAGTTGGGACGCATGCTTTAATTAGTGATGGGGTAGAATTTAGTAATTTGGGATTGGTTATTACTGATGAGCAACATAGGTTTGGGGTGAATCAAAGAAGTAATTTACAGAATAAGGGACATTTATGTGATGTATTATATATGAGTGCTACGCCAATACCAAGAACTTATGCTTTAACTATTTATGGAGATATGGATACTTCATTTATTAAGACTAAACCAAGTGGGAGAAAGGAGATTATTACAGTAGTAAAAAAGGAAAAGGAGTTAAAGGAAGTTTTGTTTAAGTGTTTAGAGTGTATAAAAGAAGGACATCAAATTTATGTGGTAGCGCCTTTAATTGAAAGCGATGAGGATTCGGAAGTAAATGATGTTAATTTATTGAAGGAAAAATTTGAGATGGCTTTTAACGGGAAAGTTCGAGTTGGAGTTTTACACGGTAAGATGAAAGCAAAGGAAAAGGAAGAAGTAATGGGGGAATATAAAGAAGGTAAAATCAAGATATTAATTAGTACAACTGTTATTGAAGTGGGTGTTGATGTTAAGAATTCAACGATGATGATTATTTTTAATGCGGAGAGATTTGGTTTGGCAACGTTACATCAGTTACGAGGAAGAGTGGGGAGAAATGATTTGCAGTCTTATTGTTATTTGATTTGTAATCAGGATATTGAAAGACTTAGGGTAATGGAACAAAGTAATGATGGATTTTATATTAGTGAGAAGGATTTTGAATTAAGAGGACAAGGAGATTTATTTGGAATTAAGCAAAGTGGCGATATGTCTTTTAAGATAGGAGATTTAAGACGGGATTATAAAATATTGTTACAGACCAAGAAGGATGCGGTAAAATTTATTGAAGATAATATAGGTAATGGATTTATTAGGTATAGAGTTTATCGGAAAATTATGAAGAGTATGGCTTTTATCGATTAGTTGAAAAAAATTTGTTTGACAATTATAGAAATTCGTTATATCATTTTATTAGCATAACGATATGTTATGCTGGATATCACTCTTACGATTTTACGAAAGTGAGAGGTATATCAACCAAAACCCCCTGAAGGAGCGCAATAGCGCTCCATTTTTGTTGAAACCCTTATAAATAAAGGGTTTGCAAGG
>CANQIR010000073.1 GCA_947624095.1 uncultured Bacilli bacterium | reverse complement strand
TTGGACTTATGTTTCCAAGTGATTATGGTTATGCCACCGGTGGCATAACCATAATCACTTGGAAACATAAGTCCAACGTGTCCGACGAAAGCTTTTGATCTTCCAGCATATATTGTCTCACTTCTTTCTTGGTTATAAAAATATTGGGTCGTTCCACCACATATTTCTTCATAAATCCGTAACAAACATATTATAACATCATCTGTTCATTATAAAAATTATCAGGTTTAATCTTTCTTTCCTTTTCCATATATTGAATATCTCCCCAAGCATAATAAAAATTCCTTTGTGCTTGATAATCTACATTATCTTGATTATAAGCTAAAGCAAATTTATTAATTCTCACTAAAAATAAAGTTAAATGTGTCTTTTCTTCTTCACTTAAATTATCAAAATAACTAGTTAAAAAATCCTTCCTAAAAAAACTTCTAACTAAATCATTATTACATACTTTATTATAATGTCTTTCTAATCTTTTAAAATAATCCTCCGCAAAAGCATATCTATTCTCCCAAGTATAATAATATTCTATCCTTTTACCTATATACTTCTTTACTTGTTTACTATCATTAAAACTTTCACTAACTAATATTGCCATACATCTTTCATAAGCAACCCGCATAAACTCATCTTGAATAACTTCATTTTCCTTATGCTCATGTAAATTACTAAGTAATAATAATATACTAATGAATACATTATTATTTAATCCTCCAATATACCAAACCCCATTCTTAAAATCATTTTTATCTCCAATAACAACCTCTTGAATACTATCTATTTCTAAAGCTAATCTCTCTTGCATTTCTTTATCTATATAAGTACATATAAGTCCTAAATATTCATAACATAATAATATTAATTCTTCATTATTTACTCTATCTCTTAATCTACTAAGTGCTTCCCTAATCATACTTCCCCCTCAAATGGTTCACTACTATACCAATAATAACTCCCATCATTATTCATCCTAAAAGTATGTTTATACACCTTAAATTCATATCTACTAAATATATCTTCTAAAGCATCACTATATCCCTTACCTATTACATCCCTACCTAAAGAATTCCTAAATACATTCCCCGCTTCATCATAATAAGCAAACATATTATATATTTCTATCCTATCATTATATTTTAAAGCTTTAATAAATTTATTCAAAGTCTTTAAGTTATTATTAACTGCAAAAGATATACAATAAATATCTTCCCCACTACTTATACAACTTTCATTATAAGCTGGACTAAAATTATCTGCTACAACTACATTAATATCTTTTCCAAAACTCTTTTTAACTTCATTATAAATATTTCCTTTACTTGTCTTATAAACTACTGGATATCCATACCTACTATAATCTTCATTATATTGTAAATAATCTCCATCACAAGTTAATAAACTACTAATATTCATCCCTGATATCTTATTACTAATCAATTTAAAATTTATCTCATTATAAGTATCACAAGGCATACTAATATATTCTCCCTCATTTTTATAAACCCGCGCTATTTTTTCATTATCACTAATATCTTTAACTGTAACTATCCCACTTCCATATAAAGAAGTATCTACTAATACTCTTTCATTTTCATATATCACAAATTTATATAAATCTTTAACTAATAGATTATCACTATCTAATTGAATAGCTACTTCTTCCGGACCATTATCTATTACCTCTACTGGTTCTTCTTTTTTCCAATATTTATCATAAACAAAATAACCATTAATTCCTATACTAATTAATAGCAAAAATATAAAAAAACCAATAGTTCTCTTTGTATTATTACTCATCTATATCATCTCTATTATAGAATACCACAATTTAAACTAGAAAAAAAGAATCAACATCGTCAATTCTTCAATATTTACTTTTTTTGTAATTCCTTTAATTTATTAATTTGACTATTCAATAAGACACACAATTTATGAATTCGCCTATCAGAATAGCCAGTTAAATGTTGATATTGCTGTAATAAATTCTCAAACCATTCTACTATTCCATCCAATTTACTTACATCTATTCTTTTAATATTTTTAACTACTTTTATTATTTCATCAAAAGATTTTACTTCATAAAATAATCTTCCATTTCCAGTAATATGCACTTCTTCTTCATCGTAATATTCAATATTTAAACTTTGACCATTATCAAATATAGGAGCAACATCAATCCACTTTAACGTATTAACATCTCTAATAATCCCAAAATTATTTAAATGCCTATCTTCATTCATAATTATATAATCCAGAATATACATATTCTCAACTTTTTCTCTAGCATTTTCAATCCCATTATCTTCTAACTTTTTAATGTACTCTTCGTAATCCTCTAAACTATTGTGTCTTTCCATATTATTTCTGATTTGATAACATGTAATAAGTTCAGTATCTTTAGTTATAAAACACGGACATTTAGATACAACTATATCTTTATATGTATCAATTGTATATTCCACATAATTAAATCCCAATCTTTTACATATTTCGCTAGCTAATACTTCATTAAAAGGTTGTAAAGTTTCATTCTTATATCCGCCTTTTAATAAATATCTTATTCCATTATCTATAATCCAAGCCTTTTTAAGCATTCCATCTGTCGTATTATTAGGTGTTTTTAAAGAAGTTTCATTTATTATCTGCCCACTATTAATTGATAAAGAAGCTTCCATAAACTCCGCATAATCAAAATCATTATCAAAGAAATTAATATCATCATAAGAAATATCACTGTCAAATGGTTTTAACCAATATTGATCTGATAAAGATAATCCAAAAGCTTTATCTAAAAGTTCATAAGGTGCTGTTATATTAAGCCTATGTAATAATAAGTCTAATTTATCACGCCATGAAGGAATACCTCTACCCTTAAACCATTCACTTAATTTAGTTCTAAAAGGAGTATCATTAATATCATTTTCTTTATAAAAACTTATCAAAATATATGGTGCATAATTAATATCTTTAACCTCATATATCTTAGTAAAACCACTAGTCGCCGAATCATATTCCGCAACTAATACTTCTTGATTCTTATTCATCAGTATACGTTTCATATAATACACCCCATTAAGACTATAATAAAAAATGAAGTGCACAGAAATTGTGCACTTTAAAAATTACTTTATTTACTTTCTTTTTCTTCTTTTTTGAGTACTTCTTGATTTTTGTAATATCCGCATTCACTACAAGCTCTATGTGGTTTAATAACTGCTCCACATTTTGGACATTTAGTTAAAGTACTAACTTCTTTTTTCAAATGGGTACGACGCATTCTTTTTTTAGTTTTACTTGTTCTTCTAAAAGGAACTGCCATAATATCACTCCTTCCCTTCTTTAAGCAAATCCAATAATGGAGCCATCCTTGGATCAACCTTTTTATCTTCTTTGCTAACAAATTCCCAACCTTCACCATGTAAAGAAATATCTTCACTATTTTTATTTGTTACTCGAATTGGGACTTCCAATACAATATTTTGCCACAAAATACTAATAATATCAAGTGTATTTTGTTCTTTTTCTAAATTATATTCGTCATTATCTGTTAAATTCTCATTAATTTCTATCTCAAAAGGATACTCAATCTCCGAAGCATCTACCGCATCTAATAAAACCATCTTCCCAGTTAACTTAGCTTCCAACATCACTTCTTCTGCTGAATTTATATATACTCTTCCCTTAATCCAAGGTTTTATTAGTCTAATTATTTCACTATTTTTAATCCAATCTTCTGGAAAAATTAATTCTTCATCCAGTATTAATCCATCATTTGGTATATTAACTAAATCTATTTTCATAAATCACCATCTCGTAATAATTATACTTGATAATAATCCTTTTAGCAAATTATTTAAGTACTAATTTTTGATAAGCAAATTCCGTAGTTGGTATTAACTTTTCTTTAAAATCTAATGGTTTAAATATCATATACTTAATTTGTGTTTGGCTATCAAAATAAACCTTTAAATGCCAAGCACCATTATTATAACGATCAAAATATAAAGAAGGCACTGTACATATTCCATTCAAGCCATCTAAACCACTACGATGAAAATGTCCAATTATATCTAAATATGAATTATTTCTTTCTTGACCAACTTTTGTATAATAATCATCTAAGTAACTTATTAAAGCTTCATTATTATAAGAATTATCTACCGCCGGTTCCGGAAATTTAGAATCTAAATGATGCATCACAAAACTAGTTAACATACTATGTACTCCATTAAAAGTAATTGTTACATGATCATAACCTAAAGTAATAAAATCTTCTCTTTCATCAGCTAACATCTTAATAGCATCAAAACCATACTTTAAAGTATCTCTATCGTGGTTGCCGCCCAATACTGCTTGATAAATCCCCTCACTCTGTGGTATTTTACTTATCACACTATCTACTATTTTTTTACTACCAGTTATTTTTTCTAAATAGGATTTTTTACTAAATTTTCGAAAATCAAAATAATCTCCCGCATTTAAAATTAATCTTATATTATTATTGGCACAATAATCTAAAATACTATCATAATCTCTTATTAATTTATCATTTACTTTCGAAATATGCATATCAGAAACTAGTAATATATCATAACTTTTACAATCTTCTGGAATTGTAATATCAAAAGTACCATCAGTTAATGCTTTCGGTGGAACTATAACATATTTTGGCTCAGTCATAAAAGAATTCTTTTGAATATTAAACTTTCTTCTTAGATTAGCTAAAGAAGTTCTAATATCTTCTCTAATATCTTCACCATACTCATCTTGTAAATCACTAACTAATTCTGGAATAACTAATCCCCCAGCAGCTATTTTAGCTAATACTATTTGTTCTACCCTAGCTAATCTTTCTACTTTCCTAGTATTTTCCTCATCTTCCTTTTTTCGCTTATCTTCCTCTTCACTATACTGTTTTAAAATTTCTTCTTTTTCTGCCAAAGCCGCTTGTACTTCTAACAATTCACTTTTTAAACTTGCTACTTCCTCTGTAAGTTCCGTTGCCACCTTTCTTAAATTGTCATTATCTTTTTGTAACTCCCCTTTTAATGCTTCTAATGAAGTTACCTGATTTTCTAACTTT
>CANQIR010000072.1 GCA_947624095.1 uncultured Bacilli bacterium | reverse complement strand
ATAGCACCATCCATTTGGGCAGCACCAGTAATCATATTTTTAACATAATCGGCATGTCCTGGGCAGTCTACGTGAGCATAGTGACGTGTAGCAGTCTCATACTCAACGTGAGCAGTATTAATTGTAATACCTCTTTCTCTTTCTTCTGGAGCTTTATCGATATCAGCATATGCAACAAAGTTACCAAAATATTTTGTAATAGCAGCAGTTAATGTTGTTTTACCATGGTCAACGTGTCCAATAGTACCAATATTAACGTGTGGCTTAGAACGATCAAATTTTTCTTTTGCCATAATTTTTTCCTCCTTTTAATACATTATTATTTTATCTAATGCTTGAATGTTTTTCAAGTATTATTTTTAGTTAACGCTGTTTTTCTTAATGATTTCTTCAGCGATTGATTTAGGAACTTCTTCATAATGATCCATTGTCATTGTAAATGTTCCTCTTCCTTGTGAATTAGAACGTAATGTCGTTGCATAACCAAACATTTCAGATAATGGTACCATTGCACTAATTTGTAGAGCATTACCTCTTGATTCTTGACCAAGTGGTTTACCACGACGACTTGTAAGGTCACCCATAACATTACCCATATATTCTTCAGGAACAACTACTTCAACCTTCATAATAGGTTCAAGTAATACTGGCTTACATTTATTTTTAGCTTCTTTTAAAGCTAATGAAGCCGCAATTTTAAAGGCCATTTCTGATGAATCGACATCATGATATGATCCATCAAATAATGTAGCTTTAATATCAACCATTGGATAACCAGCAAGGATTCCACCAGCCATAGCTTCTTGTAATCCTTTATCAGTTACTGGAATATATTCACGAGGAACTACCCCACCAACAATTGCATCAACGAATTCATAACCCTTATCGTGATTTGGTTCAAACTTAATCCAAACATGTCCATATTGTCCACGTCCACCAGATTGTTTAATATATTTACCTTCACATTCACCCTCACAAGTGATTGTTTCTCGATAAGCAACTTGTGGTTTACCAATATTAGCTTCCACATTGAATTCTCTTCTCATTCTATCAACAATGATATCTAGGTGAAGCTCACCCATACCACTAATAACTGTTTGACCAGTTTCATGATCAGTTCTTGTTCTAAATGTTGGATCTTCTTCAGCTAACTTTTGTAATGCTAAAGCCATCTTATCTTGATCATTTTTACTCTTTGGTTCAATAGCTAAATCAATAACTGGTTCAGGGAATTCCATTCCCTTCATTATTACTGGATTTTTCTCCGCACAAAGTGTATCAGCTGTCGTTGTATTTTTTAAACCAACCGCAGCAGCTATTTCGCCACAATATACCTCAGCAATTTCTTTTCTTTGATTAGCATGCATTTGTAAAATACGACCAATTCTTTCTTTTACTCCCTTAGTAGAGTTAAGTACATAAGAACCACTCTCTAATTTACCAGAGTATACTCTAAAGAATGTTAATCTTCCAACAAATGGGTCTGTCATAATCTTAAATGCTAAAGCTGTAAATGGTTCATCATCTGATGGATGACGAAGTACATCGTTACCATTTTCATCAACACATTCAATAGCTTCAACATCAAGTGGACTAGGTAGATAATCAACAACTGCATCAAGTAATGGTTTAATACCTTTATTACTTAAAGCATCAGCACATAATACTGGAAAGAATTCTACACTTAATGTCGCTTTTCTTATTGCAGCTTTTAATTGTTCTACACTAATCTCTTGTCCTTCAAGATATTTTTCCATTAAGTCATCATCATAATCTGCAACTGTTTCAATTAACAAATTACGATATTTTGTAACTAAATCTTTCATATCTTCAGGAATAGGTATTTCTGTTGCATTTTCATGCTCAGTTCCATCAAATTCAATAGCTTTTAAAGTAACTAAATCAACAACACCTCTAAAAGTATCTTCGGCTCCAATTGGTAATTCAATTGGTGCTGCTTTAGCACCTAATCTACTTTCAATAGTCTTTAAACTATAGTAGAAATCAGCTCCTAATTTAGCCATCTTATTAGCACAAATCATTCTTGGAACTTTATATTCATTAGCTTGACGGCATCAATAAGTGCAACTGCACCATCTAATACTCTTAAACTTCTTTGAACTTCAATAGTAAAGTCTACGTGTCCTGGAGTATCAATAATATTTAAACGGTATCCTTTCCAGTGTGCAGTAGTTGCTGCACTAGTAATTGTGATACCTCTTTCTTTTTCTTGATCCATCCAGTCCATTTGTGACTCACCATCATGAGTTTCCCCAATCTTATGAGTTATTCCTGTATGGAACAAAATTCTTTCTGTAGTAGTTGTTTTACCAGCATCAATGTGTGCCATGATACCAATATTTCTGATTTTATCTAATGTAACATCTCTAGCCATTTTATCCTCCTACTACCATCTATAATGCGCAAATGCTTTATTAGCTTCTGCCATCTTGTGAGTATCTTCTCTCTTCTTAACAGCTCCACCAATTCCTTTTGCTGCATCCATAATTTCATTTGCTAAATTTACAGCCATACCTTTACCATTTCTAAGTTTAGCATAATTAACTAACCAACGAAGTGCTAAAGCTTGACTTCTTTCATCACTAACTTCAATAGGTACTTGATAGTTAGATCCCCCAACACGACGAGACTTAACTTCTAGTGCTGGTCTTATATTTTCAAGTGCTTTATTATAAACATCGATAGCAGGTTCACCAGTTTGTTCGGCAACTATATCAAATGCTTCATATAAAATCTTTTGCGCAGTACCTCTTTTACCATCTTTCATAATTTGATTAACTAATTTAGTAACCACTTTAGAATTGTAGATAGGATCTGGTAATACGTCTCTTTTAACTGCACGTCTTTTACGCATCTTTTTTCCTCCTTTACTTTTATTTATCTATTATTTCTTTGGTTTTTTAGTACCATATTTACTACGTCCTTGTTTACGATTATTAACGCCTTGGGTATCAAGTGCTCCACGAATAATGTGATAACGAACACCGATTAAGTCTTTAACACGTCCACCACGTACTAATACAACACTATGTTCTTGTAAGTTATGTCCTTCACCTGGAATATAAGTATCTACTTCACGTCCATTACTTAATCTAACACGCGCATACTTTCTTAATGCAGAGTTCGGTTTTTTAGGTGTACGAGTAGCAACTCTTGTACAAACACCTCTCTTTTGTGGACTAAATGTTTCTGTAGTTTTTCTTTCCATACTGTTATATCCGACATTTAAAACTGGGCTTTTGCTCTTTCTAGTTTTCGCTTTTCTGTTCTTTCTAACAAGTTGATTAATTGTTGGCATAAAATCCTCCTTCCATATACACACACCCTGGTGTATCAAATTCCCCTTTAAACAAGGTTCCACCATAGTAGAACCTAAATTTAAAATGCAAAAATAATATATCATTAAACTATATGCTAAGTCAAGTAAAATAATTATTGTTTTGCTATAACTTGTGAATTTTTTGGTAAAGAAGCCAATTTAAGACTTAAAGCTTCCATTTCCTGTGAATACTCACTAGCTTTTTCATAACTAATTACTCCATGTTGAATATCACTTATAACATCCCTTCTCATCCAATCCATAAGCATATTCAATGCCCCATTTTTATTAGCATCATTTACTAAACTTACAATATGTCCAGCAAAACTCAGACTATCATAAGATAATACTTGTCTTTTTACCGCTCTTTTACCAACTTTTCTTTTAAACTTAGAATCATAAATACTTTCTTGCAGTTCTCCATCATAATAAGCATAAACCTCATCCGTCTTATAATACCCTTTTTGTAAAGCATATCGTACTACTAAACCAATAAAATAACTAGCAACTGCATCATTTTTATCAAATACTATTTCTGGTCCAACACATAAACATTTAGGAGCAGTAATTGAACCTCCTTTAGCATACTGTTTTAAACAAACTGAGCACTTAATATGAGCTGCATTATTGCATTTACCAATATATATTTGTGAAACCCATTCATCAAATGGATCATCACTAGCAAAATCAGCAAACTTTTCACAACATTGTTTAAAATATCCAAAAACATTATCGATTTTATTTAATATTTTCTTGGCGTCGTTTAAAGAAATTCTTTCCAAATTGCGCTCTATATTTATAGAACTAGGAGCTTCATAAACTCGCTCCTCTTGTCCATTATTAGTTGCCACCTTAATACTTTCACAATCATCTAAAGCTATTTCAATATTACTACCAATAATCTCTATTTCTTTATCATCATACTTTACTTTCATAACCCTTCTCCCTAACTTTCATAGCCTTTAGTAGTATACTCCTCACATTTAATAAATGGTTCATATTTAAAAGTCATTCCATCTTTATAAATTTCTACATAACCACTACAATCTTTATTATTAGCTTTAAATTCATCAATTAAGTTAGCTTCCTTTAACTCTTCTAACGTAACTCTAACCTTCTCATTATCTCCAATAGTTGCAGAATCCCTATATTTAGTAGCTTCCTTACTAAGTTTATTTTCTAATTGCTTATAAACTCCCGTATTCTTTTTCCAATAAACCCCAATTATTGTTAAAACTAATACTAATCCTACTAATATTAATCCCCATATAATTTCTAATCTTTTCATTCTTTTTTCCATTATCCAACATATCCCTCTGTTCTATAATTATCACAATTAATATATCCATCAATATTCAAAATTTCATCTTCAATATAAATTTTAACATAACCATCACAATAATTACCCGTAATATCATCTTTAAATCTCGTTATATAACCTAAATCTATTAACTTATCTAAACTAACATTTACTTCTCCTACAGAAACATCTACTCCTACATTATTAAAATATTTAACCCCAGCATTTTGTACTTGATATTCCAGATTATGATAATAAACTTCATCTATTTTTTTCGTATTATCTACTTTATCAAGATCTATACTATCTTCCAAATTATTATATAATCTCATAACCATTATGATTGCTACTAATAAAAAGCACAATAATATACTAGATAATACTAACATTTCACGTAATCCCCAACCATGATTATTTAATTTCATACATATCCCTCATCAAGTAATATATCACAAAAAAAGATAGTTTTCACTATCTTT
>CANQIR010000071.1 GCA_947624095.1 uncultured Bacilli bacterium | reverse complement strand
TAATACTTGTGGTTTTAATAATAACTGTAACAGCTTATTATCACCTGTAAGAGGATGCTTTATATTCTTTAAAGTCTCCATCGCATCAGACTTTTTATCTTTTTCTTTCTTTCTTAAATTAAATAAACTTCTCTTTGGTTGTTCTTCAGTATTCTCATTACTTTCTTCATCATTATTTGTTACTGGTTTACTCTTTTGTTTTGGTTTATCTTCCTCTTGTCTACCTTTTCGAATCTTTTTTTGCATTTCCATATTTCTATTACCAAAACCAAAGTTCCCTAAACGACCTATTCCTTTACCAAAATTTCCCCTATTCCTTGAAGCTTGTACATCTTCCGGTACTTCTTCTGGTCCACTTTCTGGTACTGCCGTATCTGAAGGAGCAGTATTTTCACCATCAAAAAAAGGAGGATTTTCAGTTTCTAAATCAGATGAATCCCGTTCAATATCATCTTCATCTATCATAAAATCACTCCCTTACTAAATTATAATCCCCCACCTGCACCAAAGGAATCTAATTCCTCTTGTGTACAAATAATTCTAATCCTCATTCTTCTACTTCCACATACAAATAAGGCTTCTCCTTGATTATAATATTTAATTCCATCCATTTCATTTTCATTTAAATCAATTAATAACGCTAAATCCTCAACCGCTTGTTTCTTAAGTCCCATTATCAAATAATAAGAAGCATTATCAAATATTGCTTTACCATGCATTATTAAATTAGGTGCTGCAAAATCTGTCGGTTGTTGAGTAATAATAATCGTCCCCGCATTATACTTTCTACTACGTCTTTGAATCTGTGCTAAGAATTCTGCCCCTAATTCATTTCGACTAGATAGTAATACGTGTGCTTCATCTACACAAAGTACAGATGTTAATTCCTTATCAAGACATAATCCCCAAGCATATTTCAATATATTAAAGAATAAAGCATTTCTTATATTTTCATCAGCCGTCATTAACTCTTTTATATTAAATACAATTAAATCACTATCATTTTTTAATGTCGTATGTCCCGTAAAATAATATCTTAATTCCTTTACTAAAGGTCTTACTTTTATCTCTAATCTTTCCATTATATCTTTTTCGTGAGTCATTTCTGGCATTGATAAAAGTCGTCCTTTAATTGTTGCATAAACATCATCAAAAGTTGGATAATCTTGACTAGTTAATACTCTAAAATCCGAGTCATAATCTATTTTAAAACGTTTATAAGTATCTTGTACTACCTCACTAAACATTGTAAGTACATCATCTTCTATTGAAGGTGAATAATATTTCATAAAAGCCTTTAAAGACTGAATAGTTCTCGTTAAAACAGTATATCCTAAACCTTGTTCAATCTCATCTTCATCAGCATCTACTACAATTTCCAGTGGATTAATCATTCCGAAATCTCCACCCTTACCTAAATCAAGGAAACTACCATTCATCGTCTTACACATTTCTTCCAGTTCACCTTCTGGATCAATTGCAACAATCTTATAACCATTTCTAATATGACTTCTAAGTAATAACTTCGCTGCCGTTGATTTACCACTACCAGAAGTACCTAAAATAATCATATTAGCATTATTTCTATTATGTTCTCTTTTAATCTTATATAAGAATTGATTGAATAATACAACTCCACCCGAGAAATCTACACCAAGTAACATTGCATTTTCTGGATCCTTAATACTATCAAAAACAAATGGATACATTGCTGCAATTGTAACTGAAGGTATCGGTGTCCCAATTCTATTTTCAATATCTTGTTTAGGAAATATTGGAATAATTGATTTTAATACCTTTTCTTGTTCAAACATTAAAGGTACCGCATTCATTCCCAAAGCATCGATAAAACTCTTAAGTTGCATTTTCTTCATTTCCAATTCTTCTTCGCTATCAGCAACAATCATCATATGCATTTGAAAATCATAAATCCTTGCTTGAGTTGAAGCAAGCATTTGAATAAATTGTTCCAAAGACTCATAGTCTTGTCTAATCCTCTCTTGGGTTGTCTTATCATTTTCCGTTTGATAACGCATCTTTAAATCAGCAATCTCTTTATTTAACATCTTAGATAATGTTGAAAATTCAATTGGTATATGTTTAATAACTATCTTTACACCCGATAAATTAGTTAAATTAGATAAATATCCATAATCAATATATTTTGGATAAGAAATAACCGTCAATATTGTTGCATACTTATCACCAACCATAAATTCCGTTGGTTTAAAATTTAATCCTTTCGGAGCAATCTCACTTTTTAAACTCATACAGGCATCACCGTCCCAAGTGTCGATTTAACTCCCCCATTTAAGAAATTATCTAAAAGCATCCTAATATCCGCATTAGATATTTGTGTCGAATTTATCGAACAATTAGCTAATGCCCCGATTAAATTATGAATCCTTTTTTGAATAATTTCCATTCTTTTTTCTTTAAACAAGATATAATATTCAGTATCAACTACATTATATTCTGCCCCCATAAACATATTAGCTTTATTAATATCTTGCATAATTAACTTTCTAATAATTCCACTATTAGTTCTTGAATATAATAATTGTAATTGTGATAAATAAATATTAATATCTACTGGTCTATCAGCTACTACTAACCAAAATTCATAATCAATCATATTATAAAAATTTCTTAAATTAAATATAATTCCATCTTGACTCCCCTGATCAAGAATAAATATATTTTTAGGAGCTATCTTAATACCTGTTACATAATACCCATTATCTAGTTGAATCATCCCATTCATTATTTGTTTAATTGGTAACCAATCTTCCGTATACTTACTAGAAGTTTTTACGGCGACTGCTTCTTCTTTCTGGATCATCACACACACACCAACCTTTCCAATAATACTGTCTTCTCCCAGTATAAAATCTATATATATTGCCAATCAAAGTCATTACATTATGATAAGGAGGTACCGGCATTACTAACAGTAATGCCACCAACCCTGGTGTTAGCTCTAATAGTAACAACCACATACTATTTGACTTTATAAAAGCTAACATTGCTACTGAAAATGCAATTCCTATTCCTAGTATCACTGCATCAAACATCGTCAAAAATCCTAAAATCATCATTGACTTTTTAGAATTTGCTGGTATTAAATATCTATTCACTTATCTCACCCACTTTTTAAAATCTAAATCCCTTTTTAACATCCATTTCTGCTCTCCGAGCCTTAATCTCTATTTCTAAATCTTCCACATCTTCCCAAGTAAGGCCATATACTTTTTTAGCGTCAATCCTAGCTTTTTTAACAGCTACCAAATCTAATCCATATCTTAATTCTAATACTAAAGAATCTAAACATCTTTTTATTTCGGAAAGCTCTCTATCACTACCTGCATAGAGCATTAACTGCGTCTTTACTTTTTTAACCAGTCGTAATAGTTCTCTTTCTAATTGAACTATTCTTGGAATATCCTCAGGTTTAGCATTTTTCTTTAATATTGAAAGATATATGCTAGCTTCTCCTAAAGTTAATCTTTTACCCGCTAATATCACAACCGCATAATTACTATAACTACCTTCCCCTTTCAGATATCCATCTAATGCTTCTGATAAATTACTTATCTTTTCTAACATCTTGTCGTAAGCATTAACTTCTCTTTGATTAATATACATTACTTACCACCTTTAGTTGCTGCTTCTCTTCTCTTCTGTCTTTCAATTTCTTGTGCAATCTTTGTCTTTCGATTACCCATTGCTGTTGCAATATCATCACTAGATTTACCAGCAGCCCGTGGATCGAAAGCAATTGGATTGCCATCAACATCAGTTGTAATACCACTACGTTTAAATTCTTCCGCAAACACATCAACCTTCGCCGCAACTTCTCGAACTTCACCAACATCCATATTAGCTAATATCGTACCAGATAAATCAGATCTATTACGAGAACTATAGATTTCATTTTCTAACTTAATAAGACTCTTCTTTTTAAGTTGGGCAAGCATTGATTCCATTGCTTTTACATCTCTTGCATGTTCAACTTGTTCAGCTTCTGATAAACTAGATACATCTCTAGCTTGCATTTGTTTAAGTTGGGCTTCTGCTTCACCATAGCTCATACCATAACCGCTAGCAGATATATACTTTTCCCACAATCCTTGAATTCTACCATCATCATCGCCTTTAAACTTACCATTCATATTTTCCAAGAAAGCCTTCTTATCATACTTGGCAAATAATTTTTCTGTAGCTTCTTTGATAGATTTCTCTTGTTTTTGTATTTTATCGTATGTTTCATATTCTGCCGTACTAGGTCCAAGCCCTGCCCAACTTCTAATACTATCACCAGCATTAGCAACTCTTGCACCAAGCCAACTCATTTCATTACCATCTTTATCAGTCATACTATTTAAGTAATTTCGTCTTTCCTTACGTTGCTCCCTTCTCGCTGTTGCATTAGCTACTGCATCCGCTCTTGCCTTATTCATTGCACTAAATGTTTTCGCATCCTTAGCTCCATTAAATCCTCTCGCAGCTCCACTACCTAAACCACCAACAGCACTTGTAAATCTTCGCCATCCTTTTTGATTATTCCAGTTATTAACCGCTGTTTGAACACCAGCTCCAATAGCAGCTGCTCCTCGCATAACACCAGCATCTGCAAGCTTTTCTCTGATTCCCAATTTAAGACTACCACCATCTATACCAAACATCTCACTAATTAACTTCGGTGCTTGTTTAGCAAAGATTATTAAACCTAAGATAATAAATACTTTAGCAAATAATTGAATACCATCTGACATTGTAACCTGTTGATTAGTTCCTGGATTAACCCAGAAATTATTTGTAAAATCAGGTAAATTACATACCAAATATACCACAAAATATATAATCAAAATCCTAATAAATACCTCTAAGAAAGTATGTAAAGTTTTCTTTAACCAAGTATCAAATACCTTCCCACTTTTAGGTAATATCTTCATTACAATTGGTAAAGGTGCTATCATTTGAAAATATGCTAACTTAGCAGCTCTTACTCCTAAATCTAAACAGAAAGAGATAAATACATATAAAGCAATCACTCCAACTATTGTTGAAATAATAAATGTATAATCAATTTCTCCTTCCACAGCCTTTGAAGAAAACGCTGAGAATACTCCAAAATCACCACTAGCTAATGCATAAACCCTCGCTTCTTGGAAAGTCATCTCTTTACCCGTAAAAATATCCGATACAGCATTCTCCACTGTTGCTACCGCCCCATAGCCGCATGATA
>CANQIR010000070.1 GCA_947624095.1 uncultured Bacilli bacterium | reverse complement strand
AACTTGACATAAAAAAACCCTTTATACAAAAGGCATAATTAGATATTTTTAAAACCATTAACTGTCAAACTCCGGAATACTAATTATACAATATTTTACATATTTGTCAAATATTCCTTTAATTTTCTTGGGTAATGTCGCATATTGTTTAAATGTATTGTTTATTCTCGACAAATTATGATAAAATAAAATTACGATATGGAGGATTAATAAATGACTAGTACTGCATATATACTTTTAGGAATTACTTATTATGTTTTGGCAATGGCAATTATTGTGGTAGTTCTTAATTTAATGAGTAGCAAAGAAAGAAAACGTTATCAAAAAGAGATATCTGATTTGGAAAGAAATAAGAATTTAATTATATCTGCATCAATATTATCGGAACTTAATAAAGTAGAATCTTTAATTAATAATGATGATTTAAGGGAAATTTATGAGGGATGGCTTGAGAGATTCAAACAGATTAAAGATGAAGAAGTACCAAAGATTACAGATGCTTTAATTGAAATAGAAGATTTATTTAATGATAAAAAATATCCGGAATTAAAAGATAAAATATCTAAGATAGAGTTAGATATCTATTATGTTAAGAGTAAAGCAAATGCTTTACTTGAAGAAATTAAAACAATTACTTTAAGTGAAGAGAAAAATCGTGAAACCATTACGAAGTTAAAAGCAACATATCGGGAGATTGTTAGTAAATACAATAATAATAAAAATGATTATAAGGAGATTAGTGCTCCTTTAGAGTTACAATTTGAGAATGTGGATAAATTATTTAGTGCTTTTGAAGTAGCGATGGATAATAATAGTTATACAGAAGTTGGTAAAATAGTACGTGCTATTGATGATACGATAGGTAATTTGGGGATTATAATTGATGAAGCACCAAGTATTGTTTTGATGGGAAAGGGAATTATTCCTAAGAAGATTACAGAGTTAGAAGATATTGAAAAAAAGATGCACAAGGAAGGTTATAACTTAGATTATTTGAATATTGCATATAATGTAGCGGAAGTTAATAAAAAAGTTAATGATATTTTTACTAGATTAAGTGTTTTAAATGTTGAAGATTCAATATTTGAATTAAAAACTATTATTGATTATTTTGATTCAATCTTTAATGATTTTGATAAAGAAAGAATTAGTAGGAAGATTTTTGAGGAATATACAAGAACAATATTAGTTAAGACGAAGAAATTACAAAAGATTAATAATGATTTATATAAGAAGTTAGATTCGATTAAATATAGTTATGATTTAACAGATGAGGATGTTAAAGTAATTGATGTAATTAAAGATGAATTGGCTAGTATTGAACATGATTATAATGAAATAATTAGTGCCCATCGGACTAAGTCATTTGCTTTTTCAAGATTAAGTAAAGAGATGGAACTTTTAAATGTGAGACTTACAAAGAGTGAGGATAAGTTAGAAGCAGCGTTACGTAGTTTAGGAAGTTTAAAGGAAGATGAATTAAGAGCTAGAGAACAACTTGATGAAATTAAGGATATTCTTAAAAAAGCTAAAATTAAGATTAATAGTTATAAGTTACCGATTACTCCTAAAATATATTATATACAGTTATCAGAAGCAACAATGGCAATTAAGGAAATGGTTAAAGAATTAGAAAAAAAACCAATATCGATTAAAGTATTAAATACTAGAGTAGATACAGCTAGGGATTTGGTTTTGAAATTATATAATACTTCTAATGAAACTATTAAAACAGCTCAAATGGCAGAGTTAGCGATAGTTTATGGTAATAGATATCGACCTATTAATAGGGAGGTTGATTTGGGAATTACCAAAGCAGAGACGGCTTTTTATAAAGGCAATTTCAAAGGGTCATTAGAAAATGCAATTAGTGCGATAAATTTAGTAGAACCGGGTATTCATAAGAGATTATTAGAATACTCACAAAAGTAGTTCTACTTTTTTTATTTTTGTGCTATAATACCTCCACAGGTGAAATAATATGAAATATCTAGGGGTTGTGGAATTAAGTAAAGATAATTTTTATCTAGTTTATGATAAAAAGGGGACTTTGGTATTTTTTAATGAAAAGGATGCTAAGGAATATATACCTAGTTTAGCAGAAATTGTTTTAGTGCAAGAAAAATTATTTGAATTGATCCAAAAAAGGGAAATTAAGAGTAATAAAGTACGAGCAAAGATGGATAAGATATTTAAAAATACGGGTTCTTTGTTATTGGCTTCAATTATTACTTTGGATATTGTACAAGGAGCTATGGTAAGTCAGCCAGGACTTTTTGTAAAAGGATTTATGAGTTTGGCAACGGTATTTGCTACGGAAGTACCGGCTGAAAAGGATATTACCGAGATTATTCCAAATAATCCGACAAGAGAAGAAATAATTAAAATAGCAGAAAGTAGTGAAGAAAATAAAGAGTATTTACCAGAACTTGAGCAATTTTTAGATGCTTTATTGGCCTTTGATCCAGATGCTGATTTACGGATTTTAGCGGAGAATTTAAAAAGAGGCGATATTTTAAGTGTAAGTAAAAATGCAATGAATTTTGTTAAGGGTTCAAGAACTAATGGTTTTTTTGATCCAGTAACTAGTAATATAAGATATGTTAGCGGACAGCGAGAAGTAATTACCCATGAACTTGACCATGCTTCAGTACTGATAAATACACCTAAATTAAAGAAAAGTTTTACATATACCAATGATAATTATGATGGACTTGGGGCTTTTATGATAGAAGCAGGACCATATTATTTTGGCGAGTTAACAGGTTTATTATCCCAAAAGTGGGAAATGGTTTTCCAAATGAAAATGCTAGCTAATGTTATTGGGGTAAAGGAATTATTAAATATTTATCGGAATAAGACAGTTAGTGATTTAGCTGCAGAAATTAATATGGTATTAGCTAATGAAGAAGAAACTAAAGAACTATTATCTTTAATAGATAAAAATTTTTATGCTATTTATAAAGGGTATGAAAAAATAAGTAATGAAGAGAAGGTACTTCTCTATGAAAAGCTATTTGATTTTATGGTAGATGGCTTAAAACTTCAATACGATAATGGAATGATTAGTTTAAATGAAGTTAGAGCTAAGATATTATATATTTATGATGATTTAAGTAATTATGGAGCATTAAAGGAAATTAAAGCGGCGCTTAAGGATTATTTTAGTAAAAGTTATCGGACAAAATTTGCGAGATTAATAGATATTGGAGGAGATTACTTTTATATAGAACAATATGAGGATGGATATAATTTAAGACTAGGTAATGCGGTAGTTAATCCAATAGATTATGTAATAGCTTATGGAGAATATATTGATGAAGCGGGATTTACCCAAGTAGGGAATGTCTTAATTCATAATAATTATTGGGATATGACTGATGAGGAAATAACAGATAGTGATATACCAGCTTTACGTGCTGATTCATTGGGAAATGTAGTTATAAAAAAAGTAAAACCAGTATGTAGATTAATAGATTATTTAAGTAATGATGCTGGGTCGGTTAGAACAAGAAGGGAATTTAGAGAGAAAGTTGAATTAGATAAATCACCAGCAACTTTTATCAATATTTTAAAAAAGGCTTTTCCAGATAATTATGATTATTTATTTTATCCAGAAGCTTTTATTAGTTATTTGAAACAAGGAGATATTTCTAAAGAAGCTTTAGAAGCAGTAAAGGATGCTTATAGTAGTGGAGATTTAGGAAAGTATCAGGAAGAAGTAGTTAAAACAATATATGATTTAGAGTATCGAAAAGTAAATGATGATATTGAAAGTGTAGAAAAGTTTTTAGGATTTATGGGACGAATGGAGCAGTATGCCGAAATTGAGGAATTAGAACTGGTAGAAACAGAAACGGGAACGGATTTTCAATCAAGGACACGTTGGTTAGGGTTTGAATATGATAATAAATTAGAGAAAGAGTTTAATTCACCATTAGTAAAAAAATTAAGAGATAATTATGCTTATTATTTGGGAGAAGAATTTGGTAGACCAGTATTTAAACTGGAGGGAGATTTATTAAATTGTGAACATGCTGCTTATTTACTTGATGAAGAGGGAAGTATTTGTGATATTATTCGCGTTAATGAAAGTTATGCAGTTAAAGATTTAGTATTTAGATTTGATCAAAATAATAATTTGGTACTTTGTGATAAAGCAAATAATAATGAAATAGTTAAAGGTAGTGATAAAGTAGTATATCCATTAAAGGGAGAAATAAGTTGGGAAAGTGTTATTCAAATGCCTTACTTAAGAAATAGAATTATGGATCAGGATGGTAATTTAGAACGTCTTAATTATTATTTAGGAGAGGCTTTAACTTTATTAAAACAATTAGATTCTTCTTTAAGAACAGAAATTTGTTATTATAAAGTTGATGATTGTGAGGAAAGCGCTTATACAAGGATTATATTTGATGAAGATGATACATATAGAGATATTAAAAATGATGATGGAGTTTTGGTAACAAGTATAGGATTTGTATATTTAGATGGTAATCTAGAAGGGAATATAATTCCTGCTAATACGTATTTAGATGTTTTTAGTAGAAAAATTATTGATACGGATGTAGAAGTATATGATAGGATTAGTATGGGAGAATTTCTAGAATTAAAGGGAGTTACTTTAAATGATAGGAATTTTATTATAGTAAATGCAGATAATCTTGATAAGAGGGTATCTTTAAAATATGATTAGATATTCTCTTTTATTTTGTAATGATTTAAGATATAATAATTGTTAAGGTGATGATAATGATATACTTAGATTATAGTGCAACGACACCAGTGATGTATGATGTATTAGAATCTTATAATAAAGCTTGTAGAGATTATATAGGGAATGCTAATTCTTTACACGCCTTAGGGGTTAAATCGAAGGCCTTACTTAATAGTGCAACTAAACAGATTAGTGAATTATTTAGTGTAATGGAAAGTGAAATTACTTATACTAGTGGAGCAACGGAGAGTAATAATATTGCTTTAAAGGGAGTAGCATTTGCTTATGGGAATAGAGGCAAACACATTATTGTTTCAAAGTTAGAGCATCCTTCAATTTATAGTATTTGTAATTATTTAGAGAGTTTAGGATTTCATATAAGTTATGTTAATAATGATGAAAATGGTTTAATAGATTTTGAAGATTTAAAAAGAAAGATGAGACCGGATACAATTTTAGTAAGTATATGTGCGGTGAATAGTGAGTTAGGAATAAGACAACCTTTAAAGACGATTAGACAGATTGTGAAAAAGGAAAATGCTAATACTTTATTACATTCAGATATGACCCAAGCTATAGGGAAGATTCCGGTTAATATGCACGATGTTGATTTGGCAAGTGTGAGTGCTCATAAGATATTTGGAC
>CANQIR010000069.1 GCA_947624095.1 uncultured Bacilli bacterium | reverse complement strand
GAAAGATGAACGTTCCGCTTCTATGCGTTACATTGCTCGTTGCTATCTTTCCTTAAACCGACCAGAAGAAGCCATTCTTTGGTATGAAAAAGCCATTCAAGAAGCGCCATATCTTCGTGAACCCTATACCGAATTAGGTTTTTACTATTATAGTATCAATGACTTTGCTAAAAGTATCGAATACCTAGAACAAGCTCTCAAAATCAAAGAAAAACCCAAAACATATATTTGTGAATCTTATTGCTATAACGAAACTATCTACGATATCTTAAGTGTTGATTATTACTATCTAAACGACTTCTATAAATCCTATGCTTTTTCTAGTATTGCTTTATCCCTAAATCCCTATAATGAGCGCATCAAAAATAATCAAGAACTATGTTTAAAAAAATTACAATCCCTATTTTGATTGTAATTTTTTCTTTATTTATTCTAATTTTTCAAAATATTCATTAGCTACATTGATATGACAATAAATCTTTCCATCCTTAAATACTGCAACATTATAATTATCAAATTCGATTTTTTCAAAATCTTTAAATATTTCCTTATCCCTTTCCCAGTCATAAGTATTACTATTTCTATCATATCCATAATTAATCTTTAATCTCTCTAATAGACTATTATTAACAAACTTTCCATCTAACTGATATATTTTATTATTAAGTTCACTAAAACCTCCATAATAAGTCTTCATCACATAATCATCACTAACAATATCTCTACTAGCAATAACATCTCCCTCATCATTATAGATATAATCAATATTCAAATACTTGTCTAAAATCTCCTTAGCTAAATTTCGTAAAACATCCTTATCAATAATCCCCCAAACTAACTTAAAATGGATTGTATTACCTTTAACTATACTAATAACTATTCCTTTATTTACTCCCTTATACCTTTCCAAATAGAAAGTACAATTTTCTTTACTTATTAAACTCAATATTTCCTTAATATTTACAATATCCCGATCCTTATAATTATCCTTTAATAACTCCGTAATAACTTTATATCCATGAATATCACTAATATTATAATCTTCCCAAGTTATATGAATATTCCCAATATACTTTTTACTATTCCTTAAATAATCCCCGTAATAACCCAATATATCTTCTTCCGTAATAATTTCATAATAACTATCTAAGTATTTAAACTTTCTCTTATCAAGTTCTTTATTAATCTTTATAAAATCTCGTCTACTCATCTCTTGTAGTAATAGATTATTCCTCATCGTATATTCCTTAAATTCCTCATAATTATCTATAATTTTATCCATATCTATAACCAATCCACATAATAGAAAAGGAAATAATCTTAATCTCTCCAGTAATTCAATATATTCTATATCCCAATTAATACACTTATTTACATCACATCTAGCAAATAAATTCTCTAAATTATTGATATTAAATATTGTTTCATCAATTTCATAATCTTTAAGATTTAAAGAACTACCAAAACTTTCCTTATCCTCAAACTTATCATAATAGTACTGATATATAACTTTATTACTCATACTATTCTTAACTAATTTCTTTGTATTAAATATAATATCTTTTATCATTAAATAATCTTCATAATAATTAATACATTCACTATCTAAATAACTATTTACAATATTTGAACTACCAAATTCCTTATCTCTTTCATTATAGTATACTTCAAATTTTAAATTCCCAATTAACTCTTTACATATCTTTAAATCTTTCTTAATTTTACCTGGTATCTTTATCTTCTTATCCTTAATTAAATAATCTGCAAAATCCTTTAAACTCTCATCATTGTACCCATAACCAAATTTAATAAAATATTTATTTAGTTTATTAAGCGTATCTTCTTCCAAAACTACCATTAAATAATCTTCAAAATTCTCTGGTTTAACTTTTCCTTTGCTACTTAAATAACCATCAATATCTAGTTTATCATCTCCAAGTGGTAATAAAATATTTTCTAGATAATCATTAAAATTAACTCCAAGTGCAACAACATAATCCCTTAAATTATTTAACTTCTTCTTAACATTAATATTCTTCTTAAATAGCCCATCTAAATCCTTACCATCTACATAACAACTATATAATAATTTTAACTTAATTTTATCTAAAGTTTTTCGATTAATATTAATAGCATTCTTCTGATATACCTTACTTCTTAATTTTATAATTCCTTTAGCTTTTCCAATAAATTCTTCTTGCCATTCTAAACTTTTACTTTCTAAAATCTTATCTTTAATTTCCTTAATTCTTTCTGCCAATTCTTCCTTAGCTTCTTTTAAATTAACTTTTCTATACTCAATATATCTATTAAAGATTTTTAATAAAGTTTTAACATCAAACCCATACTTTACTAATTCTAAAACTACTTGTTCTAATTCACTATTACCAATCTTATCTTGTAAAATAACTTGTGGATAATTATCTAATATCTTCTCTAATCCTTTCTCTAAGTTCTTGATAATAGTTCCTTCATTATCTAGAAAATAACTTAATTTACTCTCTAAATAAATATTCATATAATCTTCTACATCATTAATAGTTAAGCCATCTTTACTACTAAATAACATTTTTAAAGTATTACTAATTCCTAGTAACTTATAACTAATTAAAACAGCTTTATAACTTAATACACTAAGATTAGATTTACACATTGCTAAATTTTCCTTATTAACAATAGTTGTCAATAAATAATTAACATCATCAAACCTAATATTTCCCAAGTCTTTAATATCCATAATCATTCTTATTAAATATTCATCACTTATTAAACTTAAATCCGTACTAACCTTCCACATTTTATTAATATAATTAATTAATAACAACTTATTTACCCGTCTAAAAAAACTTCTATTACTCATTAAATATCTTATATTAATATTCTTCATCCATAATAAATTAACAATCTCATCATCCGTTAAATTATCTAAAATATATGGCTTAACAATATAACTAATTACTTCTTCTTCATTTAAAGTCATAAGTAATTTAACAAATACCCGACTATCTAATTTTTTACAAAATTTAATAGTTTCCAAAAATCCCTTAACTAAAGCACCATTATCTTTTGTAACTTGACAATTAATTCTTTGACATTTCTCATATATCAAATTATTTTGCAATAAATTAAACACAGTACTAAACGTCAAATTTTCCATTATTTTCTCTAATAAACTTCCACTAATCGCTTCCACAAAAGCTGTATTTCTTAAAACATCTACAATCTCCTCAGCTGTATAATATTGTTTAATAATCTCACTAATAATATTTTCTTCAAACTTTAATAAGAGTAGGGGATTTTTCTTAATTTCTTCGTTATTATCTAATAACTCAAAACAATTAACAACTATTAAACCATTCCCTAAATTTTTAAATTCACTATTAATTAATTTCTTAAATTTAAATCTATCATTAACATAAATTGCTCCCAGCATCGCCTTATTAGGATACTTTCTATAAAGTTCCCCTAACTTATTTGCTCCATACAACTCCGCTAGTAAACGATAATTTAACTTACTTAATAATTCCTCAGTATTAAAAATCTCTTTTATGTCCTCATCATAATAACTAAATCTTAAACTATTATCTGGAAAAACTTTAAACTTTCTCTTATCTAAATTCTTAATTAAATTATAATGCTTACTAAAATAATTACTTAAATTTCTTCCTGTAACTAAATCACTATAAATATTAAGATCCATCTCATCATTAATTTCTACATCTAAAGAATACTTACTAATTCTATCCTTAATTTCCTCAATATTTATTACTTTATCTTGCATCATCTTCAATACTAAATAATAATCCCGACTACTAATATAATTCCCTTTCATTAAGTAATCTTTTTTTTCTTCATTACTTAAACAATTCCAAAAAATTTCTATTTCATCTTCATTAAATATTTTCCGTAATTTATTATTTCTGAGAATCATTCCAATCATATCAGTATCAAAACATTTGCTAATAATTCTTAATATCTCTAGATTAGCAATATTCATTCCCTCAAAGATATCACTCAATCTATCAAGCAAATCATCTTTTATATATAAAGCAATATCTTGCACATCCTTAATAGCTCTCTCATTTAATTGTCTATCTATATTATTTACATCCGTATTAATTTCATTTAGAATTTTTCGTGCTTCTATTATATCCATAATATTCACCATACCTATTATATCAAAAAGAGACTAACTATTCATCTTTTAAAAGTACAGCATGAACAACTAATCTCCTATTATTTTCCAAACAAGTCGATAAAGTAAGTATCTTATCATTAACAGATATTACCTTATCAAAATCAATTTCACTACGTCCTTGAATCATTTCAATAAAATCTAAATATTCATTCTCACTATTAAAAGTAGTAGTAATATAATCATTTGTTTTCTTAATCTTATATACAGAGAATATCTCAAATTTCATTTCTTTATATAAAGTATTAAAGGTAATAATTCTATTTTCTTCATTTTCTTGCCAATCTTTCTTTAAAAGATTAGTAAGAGAACCAAACATTACATCACTATCAAACCTATTATGAGCATAGATAATCGTATTTTTATCCAATGTTTCGATATTATTTCGATAATCTGCAAAAACCCATCCTGAATAATCATCTTGTTTTTTATAATTCCTTCTTAAATAATAACTATTATCTACAGTCTGAACTACCGGATAATCAACCTTTGTCCCTAAAACAGTCAACCAACCAACTGTATCACTATTAACTTCCAATAATGCCCGTAATGCCGTTGGACCGTGTTCACTTTCTTCCTCCGGAATATTAGCTTTCTCACTTATCGCTTTCTCAATAGTATACTGAATTTCTTCTACATTCTTTAAAGAAGTATGATTATTAATTGCAATATAACTCAAAGAACATCCAATAATAAGTAAAGCCCCAATAGCTGAATACATCGCCGTCGTAAATATTACCTGTTTCAAATAATTATCACGAATATATTCCTTAGAATAAACTAGTTTAATACTGATTTTACTCCTTGCTTTACTTAATCTATTCAATTTTCTTAAAGCAGCAACTTCCTTTTCATCGGTCACATTACTATGAATTAAAATTTTTATATTCTTTTTCTTTACACTATTTAAAATATCTATAATAGCTTTTATTTCCTCAATATTACACTCATTTAAATGAATAGTTTTTAAATAGCGATTAATTTTACAAAATGCTTCAAAATCCGTTAAATCGTCATTTTGCATTGGACTAGTAATCCTTAAAGCTTTTTTATAATAAATTTTAGAATACTGTGCTAAGCTATTAGATTGCATAAAATTACTTGTAAATAATAGTTCTCCACGGCTTTCCAACATAATGCCACTACGATCCATATACTCAATAATAAATTCCGGTGCGGTATAACAATATACATTCTTAACATTCCGATTATTAACAATCGCTTCTGATATAGCAAAAGTAATACCTTCTTCACTAAGAATTGA
>CANQIR010000068.1 GCA_947624095.1 uncultured Bacilli bacterium | reverse complement strand
TCAAAGGAAACAAAAAATTGACTTGTACCTACATCTCCTTGACGACCAGCACGGCCACGAAGTTGGTTATCAATACGACGTGATTCGTGTCTTTCAGTACCAATTACACAAAGGCCACCTAATTCTTTAACACCTTCACCTAATTTAATATCGGTACCACGACCGGCCATATTGGTAGCTATCGTGATAGCTCCTTTTTCACCAGCTTTTGCAATTATTTCAGCTTCACGAGCGTGGTTTTTGGCATTTAATACTTCGTGAGGAAGTTTTTCTTTTTTAAGCATAGCACTTAATTTTTCGTTATTTTCTACTGATATAGTACCAACTAAGATTGGTTGACCTTTAGCGTGAATTTCTTTAATTACATTGATGATGGCTTGGTATTTGCCTTTTTCAGTAGCATAAACTAAGTCAGCTAAATCTTCACGTATTACTGGTTTATTAGTTGGAATTTGAATTACGTACATATTATAGATATTTCTAAATTCTTCTTCTTCGGTTTTGGCAGTACCAGTCATACCAGATAGTTTGTTATACATTCTAAATAAATTCTGGAAGGTAATAGTCGCCATAGTTCTAGTTTCTTCATTAATTGTTACGCCTTCTTTGGCTTCAATAGCTTGATGAAGACCTTCACTAAATTGACGACCGTGCATTAAACGACCAGTAAATTGGTCAACGATAATAATACTACCATCTTCGATAACATAATCGACATCTAATTTGAAACCATAATTAGCTTTTAGAGCTTGATTTAAGTGATGAACTAAGGCACTATTATTTAAATCATATAAATTATCTAGATGGAAGTATTTTTCGACTTTTTTACTACCTTCTTCAGTAAGAGATACATTTTTGGTTTTCTCATCAACAGTGTAATCTTCTTCCTCTTTTAATTTTTTAACGCAGCGATCAGCATCGATATATAAATTCTTTGAATCTAATTTACCACCAGAAATAATTAAAGGAGTTCTAGCTTCATCAATTAAGATAGAGTCAACTTCGTCAACGATACAAAAGTTTAAAGGACGTTGAACACGGTCAGCAGCTTTAACTACCATATTATCTCTTAAGTAATCAAAACCAATTTCATTATTAGTTGAATATAAGACATCGCACGCGTAGGCTTCTCTTTTTTCGTTACTAGATAATTCTCTTAAGTTTAATCCTACTGTTAAGCCTAAAAATCTAAAGATATTACCCATCCATTTTGAGTCACGATCGGCTAAGAACTCATTAACGGTGATGATATGGACACCTTTACCTGTTAGAGCATTTAAGTAAGTTGGCATTGTTTCAGTCAAAGTTTTTCCTTCACCAGTTTTCATTTCAGCAATATTACCATAGTGAATAGCTAAACCACCTAGTATTTGGACATAATATGGTTTTTCACCAATGACACGATAAGCTGCCTCTCTTACAGTCGCAAAAGCGGGAACTACGATTTCTTCTAAATCACCGCCATTTTTTTCTAAAATTTCCTTAAATTCTATGGTTTTATGTTTTAGCTCATCATCAGATAAACTAGCCATTTCATCGCTTAGGGCATCTATTTGATCAGCTATTTTTTCAAATCTTTTTAATTCTTTATATTCTGAATCGATTAATTTTTTTAAAAATCCCATGTTGTATTTCTCCTTTTCTCCCATATATTCTACCATAAAAAAGAATGTATTTAAATACTAAGTTAATTCTTGTATTCTATACATTCTTTATTTATTTAACGTTTATAATGCCATAATTACCATCTTTTCTCTTGTAGAGAACAGATACGCATTCTTCATCGACATTTTTGAAAACGAAGAAATCGTGATTTAGAAGTTCTGATTGAAGTAAAGCTTCTTCTTCGTCCATAGGCTTCATAGCCATATTTTTTCTCTTCACAATTTTTACTTCATCATCTTCTTCATCGTCATCTAATTCTAAGTTTATTTCAATAGGTTCAACATTTTTATATTTTCGATTTAACCTTGTCTTATTCTTTCTTATTTGTCTTTCTAATTTGTCGATTACTAAATCGACTGCGGCATAAAAATCATTGTGTGATTCTTCAGCTCTTAATGTGAATTTCTTAGTTGGTACGGTGACTTCTATAATTTGTTCTAAATCTCTAAGGCGCACTAGTATGTGACATTTGATTTCTTCTGGATTATCAAAGTATTTGTCTAATCTAGCTAACTTATCGTTTACATACTTTTTCATAGCATTAGTGATATCAACTTTTTCACCACGGATTTGTATTTGCATTAAATCCCTCCTTATATTTAGATTATAACATTTAAATAACAAAAAAACTACTATATAGTAGTCATTTCAACTGCAGATACTTCTAGAGCTTGTAAACCTTTAGATGTTTCAATCATTTTGAAGTCGACGACGTCTCCTTCTTTTAATGTCTTGTAGCCTTCTTTTTGAATGGCTGAATAGTGAACGAAGATATCTTCTAACTCATTATATTCAATGAATCCATAACCTTTCTCATTATTAAACCACTTAACTCTACTTCTCATAATATTTCCTCCTTCATATAATATAAATTTTATATGTCTTACTTATCTACTTCAACTAATATCGTTCGTCAAGTTTCGACAAATTTTAGACACAAGTTGTATTCTACCAGATAAATTAATTAGATTTCAGTTATTTGTCCTAAATCGTTGTTTTTTGTATCGAAATTATCTTCGATAATTTTTTCACAAAGAAGATCACGGAAGTTTTTAGATAAATAGGGTACTAATTCACCACTATCTAAATGAATATATTTATGATGCCAGTCGTAACAATGAACTCTTTGAGTATTAATGATACATCCACGATGAGACATTTTAAAACGATTATCTAAGTATTTTTGAATATCTTGAAGGGTAAGATTTACTTTATAATAATCGTTGTCGGTATGAATTATTAATTTTCTTTCTTCTTTGTCACGATTTATATAGGTAATAGAATCATAACTAATACTTAAATCTTGTTGAAGAGTGTGATAAAGAAAACAGGGTGGATGACATATATTTATAATTTCTAATAAAGTCTTGGATAATTTAATCATAATGTATTTATTTATAAATAGAGTTTTATAAATTAGTAATTCTGGATAATCAGAATGATGTTTAGTTACTAAATATATAATGGGACTGGTAATATCCTTTTTTCTAATTAATCTAATTAAATCAATACTACAGGAGGACTCAACAATTACAAAGATTTTTTCAGTATGATGATTATGAATCAAATTGGTTAATGATTTATCTAGCTTAGAATAGAAAATAGATTCTATTTCAACATTAGTTTGGAGAGAAAGACTTCTAAATATCTTTTTAAGTCGAGTAGTCATTAGAGGAATTTGATTAATAACGACAATTTTCACATTTTACTCCTTTCTACAATACGTTTTATTTTAGAAAAGGGAAAAGAGTAATGCAATATGAAATGGGTTATTTCTACTTCTCATAGATTGGAACTTGGGGAATTAATTAAAATTTCATAAGGATTTGTGTAGTAGACGCAGAGGTCGATTGATTGACTATTTAAAGTATTATATATATCAGCTATTTTAACCTTGGGGATAATTGGAGAGTTATTAACAAGAGAGTCAATAATTTCTTCTCTAAGACTTTTAAAAAGAGAGGTACTGATAATTAATACTTCTTGATTAAAGATACGAGTAGTTTGGGAATCAACGATTATTTCAATGTTATCTTTGGCTAGAAGAGAACTTTCTTGATGAATAATTATTTGAGAATATTCTAAGTCTTTAAAGATATCGGTAAGATATTTTAGTTCTTCATTAGTATATGTATCATTGACAATGATAGTAATAGCTTCTCCTAATAGTTTTTGATTAATATGATGTTCTTTTTGAAATTTTTGAAGAGTAGTAATAAATTCTTTTTCATTATTAATTTTGCCATATAGAAGATTAGGGGAAAGTTTATAAATTTTATTAGATAGGGAATAAATTAGTTCATTATCTAAGATATGGATTATATTCATAATTGCTCCTTTTGATATTTTAATTTAGTTTTGGCACCACCACGGAGATGGCGGACATTTAGATGTTCTTGTAAGATAATATCTACTTGGGATTTAAGAGAGGGATTAATATCTATTAAACGTTCTTGAAAGTCTTTATGAACTGTACTTTTACTAATATTAAATACTTTAGCGATGTTTCTTATTGTTTCCTTAGTACTAATTAAGTATTCAGCTTCTTTTAGAATACGGTCTTTTAGTTTTTTTTTCATCAAAACACCCCTTAGTAAAATATATTATCTATTCAAGAAAAAAGACCTTATAATAAGTCTTTTACATTCATATTATAGAAAGTTTCGGGGTTAAGTAATTCACCATTATGGTATACTTGGAAATGTAAGCAGTTATCTTTAGTATCTTTAATTTTATTAGATCCGCTTTTGGCGATAAGCATTCCTTGAGTAACTTTATCACCAGCTTTTACTTGGACATCAGATAAGCTTTGATAAAAGCTTGTTAAGTTAGAACTATGTTCAATTTCAATAACTGTTCCTAAAATATTATCTTCTTTGATATTCTTGACTGTACCATCTAAAACAGCGTAAACATTAAATTTATTATCTGCTTCATAAAGAACACCGGTGTTTTGCATATAGATGTTTTCGTAATAGATTAAAGATTTTTGTTGAGTAGCTTCATCTTGATCTTTATCGTAAAATAGTTTAGTAGCAGTTACCTTTTCATCAGTAAATGGTTTGATGATTTTAACTTCAGTAGGAATCTCTTTATTTACTGGAAGTCCTTCATCTTCTTCTTTTAAAACATCGGTTACATTATTTACGGGTTCATCGGTTAAGCCGGTATTAATAATATTACCAAGCATATAAAGGAATGTAAATGCTAGAATTACTAAGAATACATAAGCAGTAGGAATTACCCATGGTTTTAACTTTCTTTTAGTCATTGTCTCACCTTCCTACTAATAAGTGTGGACAATAACTAGTGATTTATACATTATATTTTTTGAATTTCAATATCTTGATAATAGTACTTAAGAATTTCTTGATAGGTTGCGCCTTTATTGGCTAAGCCATTGGCACCGTATTGGCTCATACCGACTCCGTGACCATAACCAGTTGTTGTGATATGATGGTTTTGATCAATAGTGATAGCGGTTGAACGTAGATTAAGTTTTTGACGTAGTTCTATGCCGGTGAATGTTTGGCCATTTACTTCTATGCTCGATAGATGATTGGTGTTAGAGTAGACAGGATTAGAGAAGGTAATTTTAGTACAAGATAGATTTAACATAAGGCATAGTTCTTGATCGGTATATGAGTATGATACTTCATAGTTACGATTGTTTTTTTCCCAATCTGATTTAACTGATTGTAAGTAGGGAAGGCTTTCTTTAAAAACGGTAGATGATGATTCAGTGTAGCCATTACTCATAGCAAAATAATAGGCGATAATTGGGTGGTTGTCATAAGTCATTATTTCGGAATTAGTGGCTGTTACAGCTTCT
>CANQIR010000067.1 GCA_947624095.1 uncultured Bacilli bacterium | reverse complement strand
AGGTTTTCTTGGAAGCTTTATCATTAAGATATGTTAATGTTAAAATGGTGATGGCTGCTGTAGGCAATGAATTAAAATCTGATCTTCAATTTTGGGAAAAAGCCATAACGAAAAAGATTCAAGTTTTTGCTTACCTTCCTCCAGAAATTAAAGAAAATATCGAATTAGCAAATAACGTTGTATCTCGATACGGTGGATATTTAAAATATTTTGGTAAAACCGTTCGCAGTAATATTAGTATTATTGAAAAAGCTGAGCAAAATACCAAATCAACTAATCAAGATTTAGCTATCAATTCTCTTTATAATAAGTATGTTAATTTAAGACCTAATATGGTATTAAGTTATCCTAATAGTTGCAATATATGTGTTAACACCCATTCAAGATTAGAAACACTTATGACAAATATTTATAATATATTAATTATCGATAAAGATATTGCTGAGCATTTATTAATAAGAGATTCAAAACTCCATAGATGGGTATTAAATTATGCCGATTTGGTTAGTGGCCAAGACTTAGAAGATTGTCTAGCATCTTCAAAAAACTGGCAAATACTTAAAAGAAATAAAAATAGAATAATAATTACTTTTGAAACTGAAAATATAACCACTGACGCTCTAACCAACTATATTAAAAAATTGTTAAATAAGTATCAACATAAGGCTGATTGGTATTTTTTAGAACAAGTAATCGATATTAATTATGATTCTTATGATTTTAAATATCAAGATGAAGGCGGCTATTACATAAATGAAAGTCTCCCAGAAGTTTATACTCATCTATTTTATGATGATGGTTACATAGCTGATGAATTTATCCCAGATAAAATATCCATTTTAGATGATGCAGTATATTATTACGGCGATGATTTATTTAATAACTTGAAGTAATTGTCAATTTTTAGCGAAGAAAAAATCAATTAAAACTTCATTACAAATGGAGTTTTAATTTGGCCAAAAAGTAGTATAATTTAATAGTACTAAAGAAAGTTAGATGATTAAGTTGAATATAGATATTGAAGATATAATAGCAGTCTTAAAAAAGAATAAATACTTTAATGAATGGTATTCCTATGTTAAAGATATTTTAGAAAGTCCCGAATTTCAAAAAAGAAAACTATATTTACACCACGATGATTCTGTATACCATCATTGTATTTCCGTTTCTTTTGAAAGCTATCTCCTTGCTAGTAAATTACACGCTGATAAAAGAATATGTGCTATCGCCGGATTATTACACGATTTTTATCCTAAAGCTTGGCAATTTACTCAAGAACTATATGAAAAACATCCCGATGCTATTAGAACTAAAAGGAGTTTATTAAAAATGCACGGTTTTGTCCACGCAAAAGAAGCCGCTAAAAATTATCAAAAATACTATCCAAATCTAATAGATAAAAAAATTACTAATACAATCAAAACTCATATGTTTCCTCTAACTATTGTACCACCCCGCTACAAAGAAGGTTGGATAGTCTCCCTTGCCGATAAAATAATTTCTTTTAGAACAATTAATATTAAAAGTATCCCCAAATTACTTGGTCTTAGCTCTCCACAATTTAAAACATCTAAAATTAATCACTAAGATTCTTAAATCCTTTTAATAATTTATTATAAGTGTTATAATCAAAAGGAATAAAGACGAGTGTGATTAATATGTTTGATAACCAAATAATAGATATATTCTATAACAAGATAGTTTTAGAAGCTCAAAAAGGTCGAATAGACTGTTATTTTGCTATAAATATTGCTTTTAATTTAGTAGTTGAAAATAGGGTAGTAAGCCATTGTCAAGTTCCCTCATCCGATGGGCTTTTAATACCTACCTTAAAAATATCTAATCAAGAACAATTCAATCAACTATTAGTCCAATATGTCAAAAGAGCAACTAACTTTTACCCAGCCAAAAATTTTGCTTTTTTAAATGATATTGATACTTTAAATATTAAAAACGCTACCGCTCTTAAAGAAGAATACCTAATTAAATATGTTATTTCTACGTTATTTGCTAATGCCTCATTTAGTGATTTTGATGATCCAATTGCTTTTTTAAAATCGCGTATCGCAATGTTTGATAATCCTATCCTTAAAACTACTGAAGCAACCCACCTAGGTTATTTAGATACTATTAAAGCTAATATTTATATTCAAGAAGAAAAAAGTCCAATTAAATCAGAAACTCCTTACCGTCTTACTGGTCATCTTCAATTTGATGACGGATATATCCTAGATTTTCCTGAAATATATCTAGGTAACGATCAAGATAAATATATATTATATGGTATTCAAAAAACTAAACCCGTTGATGAAATTACTGAAAGACCATATTTAAAACAAATTAGAAAAGGCTTAATTGCTAAATTAAATGGTGCCCCAGAACATTACTTTTTAGCTGTCGCCGTTTTGCTTTCATTGTGTAACGATCAAGATATTAAGATAGTACCTTTCCTAGTTGAAAGATGGAATGCTAAAAGAATTGCTATGCATAATAAAGTAAAAAGAAATAGTAGTCTATCCTTATCCGATTTAGAAGAAAATCAAGAAAAAATTCAAGAAAATATTACTCAAATTTTACTTCGTTACTTCACTAAGATAATGGATACTAGTGAAGGGTTAGAATTTATTGCTTGGCCATTTGAAATCGATAGTAACGCCTATCTTCGTATTAATAAACCATTCATTAGTCGTTGTCCAGTCTTTAATGAATTAAATGATTTAATAGCTACCTACAAATCTCTTGATTTTCAAGAAAAACCACATCTTTAGTTAATTTTTATGTACCAAAATAGTTTTTTCTAGTATAATAGTCATTCAGAAAGAAGGAACTATATGAAATTAACTCAAATAACTAGATCAAGATTAATCGATATTAAAGACTATTACCAGCAAAAACAACGTCTCGTTGATGAGAGTTATTTTAATCTAATACTGGATGCCATAAAAAAAGATAGTGCCTTTGAAGATCGTTTAGAATATCAAACTCCTGGTTCTAAAAAACATTTACCAGTTTATACTGAATCAGGAATTATCAATTTTAATCTTCCTCTATTACTAGAAAGTGTCAGAACTACTGCTAGAATATGGCAACAAAATCTTCCCAATCAAGGGAATGTTGAAGTTTTCTCTTTGGTTGGCTTACTAATAATGCTTCACGAATCATCTCATGTGTGGCAACAATTAGGTTTAGACCCCTATCCAGAAATCAACCGTTTAAATCACGACGTTTACTATCAAGAAGTATCTAGTCTTTTTACTAAACTTAAAATATCCTGGTCTTTAAAAAAACTAGACGTATACAAATATTACGAAAGACAAGCCAATATCGATGCAATGCGCGAGCTAGTTAGTATATATGCCGGTGATGAGAATCAAAATAATATAAAAGTTCAACATATCTTTAATTTAGGTTTTAGGCCCAAAGGTGAGTCAATTGTTCACGATACATTAAATGCTTCTGGTCTAAAATATAATTATAATACATCTAATATTCCCAAAGATTTACTATTTGAAGTTGGCTTACCAACACCACCTAATTATCAAGATGTTATCTATAAAGCTATTAATCGCTTTAATTATGGTGAATCATCCTACGAAGAAGTTATGCGTTTAATGAAAAAATTATAATGAAGAATATTTCTTCTTTTTATTTTGCCTAAAATATATTATAATTAAATTAAGAATAAAAGGTGATTTTATGATAAGAGCATTATGTATTGGTCAATCATCATATGATATTAGTATTGTTGTTGATGAGTACCCAAAAGAAGGAACTAAAGAAAGGTTTATCAATAAAATAGGTTGTGGTGGCGGTTCAGCTGCCAATTGTGCTTATTTACTCGCTAAATGGGGATTTGGCACAACCTTTGCTGGGGTAATTGGCAATGATATATATGGTAATCGCATCAAAAAAGAATTTGATACTGTAAAAATCGATTCTCGTTATATCGAAACTTCCTTTGAAAAAGATACTGCCATATCATTCATCATTATTGATAAATCCACTCAAGCTAGTACAGTCTTTAATATTGCCGATGAATATGTTAAGTTAAAAAAATATGATTTTGATTTTACTCCCGATATTATTATGACCGATGGTCACGACTCATACGCTTCCAAAGTTACTTTGCAAAAATACCCAAAAGCCATTAGTGTTTTAGATGCTTCAAGAGTTACTCCCGAAATTTTGGAGTTAGGTAAGTATGTTAATTATATAATCTGTTCGGAAAAATTTGCTACCACAGTTGCTGGTAGTCCAATTGATTTTAATAAAACTGCATCATTAGCTAATGTTTATTATAAATTAAAAGCCAAATTTCTTAAAGCCGATATCATTATAACTTTAGGTGATAAAGGGGCTTTATATTGTCTTAACAATCAAATCAAAGTAAGTCCTGCTCTTAAAGTACCAATATCTGATCCAACCGGTGTTAAAGATATCTTTACTGGTGCCTTTTGCTATATAATTGCTAATGGCGGTGACATTGAAAAAGCCGTAAAGTATGCTAATATTGCCTCTGGTATATCTATGAATACGATAGGAACTCGTTTATCTATTCCTTCAGTAGAAACGGTTGAAAAACTTTATGTCCAAAATTACGAATAATCCCTTTTTAGCTAAGTGTCCATACATAGATATTCATCAAGAATATAGTAGTATTGCTAAAATAATAATCGAAAATTTTATCACCGAAAATCTTAAACTTGGGCAAGAAAAGATTTTGATCCTTCATGGCAAGGGGACTGGCACATTGCGAAGAACCACTCACGAGGTCTTAAAACATCATCCGAAAGTAGCAAAGTATTATTACGATGGTATTAACGATGGTCTAACAGTAGTTGAATTAAATATTGACAAATGATTAGGAAAATGCTAAAATATCTACTCGAAATATGAAAGAGTAGACATAATTTGACATTTTCCGTTTTTTATGCTATAATGCTATCAGAAAAAGAAATTGGGGGTTTTATTATGAAAGGTTATGTATTAGATTACATAGATGAAAATGAATTTAAAAAGTTAGAAAGAGCTTTAAAGAAATACAATATGTTAGCTTTCAAAAAGATTAATTTTGAATATTATCCAGCTTTAAGAAATGGTAAATTCTTAGGTGAATTAGTTTCTCAAAATAAAAAAGAACAAACAGCTACTTATGAGCTTAAATTACCAAGTGACAAAATGTTTACACAAGTCCATGGAGATGTTAAATTAATCTATACAGTATATGAAAAAGAAAAGGTTGTAATGTTGAGTACTATTACACCATCAGATATCTTATTAGAAGGTCACAAATCAGAATTAACTACTTATAAAGGTATTATGATTTCTAAAGCTAACGCTTCTAAAGATATGTTCAAAATCGACTTATTAAATATGTTACAGAACAAGTAGAAATACTTGTTTTTTAAATGTTTGAAACTTATAGTTTTATAGGCATTACTTGGCAAATAAAAAAGAACTTCATATCATTCAAGTTCTCTATTTTTAACTCGAGTTTTCCGAGTTTGATATCAATTTGGTGCAGGTAAAGGGACTTGAACCCCCACGGATGAATCCACTAGATCCTAAGTCTAGCGCGTCTACCA
>CANQIR010000066.1 GCA_947624095.1 uncultured Bacilli bacterium | reverse complement strand
GACGTTACTGGGGAAATTAAATTACCTGATGGCGTTGAAATGGTTATGCCAGGTGATAACGTAGATATGACTGTTGAACTTATCGCTCCAGTTGCACTTGAAAATGGTACTAAATTCTCTATTCGTGAAGGCGGACGTACTGTTGGTGCTGGTGTAGTTTCAGAAATTGTTGAATAGTAAAATTTGAAAGTTCCTTTGGGAACTTTTTTTATGGTATAATTTAAGAGGTGAAAGCTATGAATAAAGATAAAATTGTTTTATTTGACTGGGGTGGCGTAGTAGAAAGTCATGAAGCGAATTTTAGGGAATTAAAGGAAGCTAAAGTTAGAGTAATTAGACATTTTACTAATGCTTTGAATGCAGATGAAATATTAGATAGATGGGTTTATAGGTTGGCTGATGGAAGAAATATTGGATCAGTTAATAATCTTGATGATTTAAAGATGTGGGTAAAAGAATTAGGGAATAAGATGGATGTAGAAATACCTTTTGAGGAGTTTAAAAAGCAGTATGAGATAGAAAATGATAATATTACTTATTATAAAGCGGTTGTTGATTTTGCTCATTCTTTAAAAAATAAATGTAAGATTGGAATTCTATCTAATTTAGTGTACTTTGATAGAGTAAGAATTGATAAGCATTATGACTTAAGTAAATTTGATAAAGTATATTTGAGTTTTGAAATTGGTTTAAGAAAACCGGATGAAAAGATATTTGAATATGTGACAAATGATTTAGGAATAGATCCGCAAAATATTTTATTTATTGATGATGAAGAGTATAACATTTTAGCGGCTAAGAAGATGGGATGGCAAACTTGTCAGGCTTCAGGATATGAACTGGATGAGATGAAAAAAGCGGTAGAAGAATTTTTAAGATAAAAAAGTCACCTAATTAGATACTTATTAGTATTTTATATTAGGTGATTATTTTGATGAAAAAGATTTTGCTATTAGGTATTTTATTAATAATAGTTGGTTGTAGTAAGCAAGAAGATATAAAAGATTGTGAGATACCTAATTTAAGTAATGATGAATATGTTTTGAGTTTAATAGATGATTTAGTTAGTAAAGTAGATAATAATGGGTTAGCTTTTGCTTATTTGGATGTGAATAGTAATTTGTATTATGGTTATCACGATAAGGATATTTATTATGCAGCTAGTACAATAAAGCTAGTTAATGCTTTATATATTTATAGTTTAGCTAGGGATAATAAGTTAAATTTGAATACTTATATAGATAATAAGACAGTTAAGGAATTAGTAAGTAAAATGATTCTAGTAAGTGATAATGAAGCCCATTTAAAGTTAATAGATTATTTAGGAGTAGATAATTTAAGACAATTTGGGAAAACTTTAGGAGCAGTAAATATTTTAGTAGGAGATAAATACGGGAAGATTAATGCTGATGAGGGGATTATATATTTAAAGGAATTATATAATTTCTTAAAAGTCGATGATATTTATAGTCAAGAATTATATAATTTATTTTTAAATGCTGATGAGAATTATAATCCAATAGAGGGAGTTAATTTTTTACATAAGTATGGTCATTATGGAGTTTATTTTAATGATTTAGCAATATATGATATAGAAAATCCTTATTTAGTAGCTTATTTATCAAAGGATGGATATGATGATTATGGGATGAAAATTAGGGAATTTTATGAGTTATTAAATGATTTTCATCGTAAGTATTGGGAGTATAGAGAAAATTATTGCCATTAAAAAAGAAAATTATTTCTCTTTTTGCTTTTTATAAAATTCTTCTTTAATAAGACCAGTATGTTGCATACCTTTATATAAACCAGGATTAATAATAAAGTCAAATTCACCAATGTATTCAAAGCATTTTGGGTGAAAGCCTAGTTTAAATTTATTTAAACCATAATAGGGATTTTCTTTAGTAAAGTCACCAGTAATACCATTTAAATCGATAAAATCATAATTATCTTGATAGTATTTTAATAATTCATAATGTAAAAAATGATTAGGATTTTCTCGTTTGTAGTGAGGATCAAAACCACTTGTAATGATGCTAATACGATTTTGATATTTAATAGTAATGGCACCAGCGATATAACCTTTTTGTTTTTTAGCTAATTCGTGGGTAGCAAAGACAATTTCTTGTTTTAGAATTTCTAAGATATGATCAGAGGCAAGTTTGCGCTCTAGATTTTTAGTTTGAGGATTTTTAATCATATGCGTAACTAATTTTTCATTTTTTTGTAATTCTTTTTCATATTCTTCTCTAATTGATACAAGGAAGGTTTCAAAGTTGATACCAATTAAGAAGAAATCCATATTAGTATTAGTAAAAGCATTGTAATAATTTTGATAATCTTTTAAAGTACGATTCTTTTTATTTTTAACAAATTCATAGATAATTGGTAATTCATTACTTGTAACTTTTTCAAAGGTAAGACCAATGCGGTTGGCTTTTCTAATCTTGGTTTTATATTGTTTACTTAGAAGATTAAAGCTGAAAGTTTTAAGTGGGATGATAGCGTTGAAACGCGGCTGGAGGGTTTCAAATTTATAGTTGGGACCAATTCTTAGGAAACCGTTATTTTCTAAGACTTTGATGAGTTTTTGATTTTGATTATAGATAGTTTTATCGTTTTTAATTTCCCCGATAGCTATTTCGGGATTAATTTTAATAAAGGCAAAGTTGCGGGAATAGTAGAATTTTTTTAATTCTTTTAAAAAGATTTGGAGTAATTCGGTATCGTGATAATCTATTAGAAAACCTTTAGGAGCATAACCATATTTATAGAAGAAATTTAATTTTTTATAAATTATTAGGGAAGCAGCATATATCTTGTTATTGTTATCAACTAAAGCAATATAGTGATGCTTAAAACCTTTATTTTTCATATATTTAGCATAAGCTTCGGATTCATGATAGCTACGGAGAGGGTGAGTGTTAGCAAAAGCAGCAAAAGTATATTGATCAATTTTTTTTATGTACATATAGACCCCTCCTTTTAAGAAGTATTGTATTGTATCATTTTTTGGGAATAAATGCAAATATATGTTATACTTAAAATGGTGATAGAATGAATATTTTAAAGAATTGGTTTAAAGAGATAGCAAGTATTTTTGTATTTTTACGATTTAAGAATATCTGGAATTTAAAGAAATATTTGGTAGAAAATAATAAAGAATCTGGAATATGCGCTAGTGTTTATTCTTATTATTTAGATAAGAAAGGTAGTTATATTGGTATTAGAGCTAAGTTTTCTAATACACCATATTTTCCGCACGGTGTATTAGGAGTGTTTATTTCGGATGAATCAGTGATTGGGAAAGATGCAGTAATATTTCAACAAGTAACTATTGGAGCTGTACGAACTGTAGGAAGTAAACATATCGGTAATCCAGTAATTGGGGATAATTGCTATATAGGGGCGGGAGCAAAAATTATTGGGAATATAAAGATAGGAAATAATTGCCGGATTGGAGCAAATGCCGTGGTGTATGAAGATATGCCAGATAATAGTGTGGCACTTTGTGCACCAACTAACATTGTTAAGAGTAAGAAAAAATTAGATAATCGTTTTCTAGTATTAAGAGCTAATGGGGAGGTTGAATATTATAAAGATGGTCAATTTTATAAAGAAAATGATTAAATTTGTGAATACTTCTTTGACATAAGATGTCTGTTGTATTAGAATGATAATAGAGGTGGAAGGATGAAAAATTATTTAAAGAAACTAATGCTGGGGAATATATTAGTTTATGTAGTGTATATTTTATTGGGAATTTTTTTAATACAAAAACCAGGAATTACTTATGAATTAATTCAACTGGCTTTAGGAATATCTATTATATTAAGTTCTTTACTAGCAATTATTAAGTTTGTATCGGATAGTACACGAATTAGATTTTATAAATTAGAGTTATTTTTTGGAATATTGGGAATAGTATTAGGATTTTTAATTATCTTTAATCCATTTAAAATATTTGATTTCTTTATTACAGGATTTGGTCTTTGGATAGTATTAGAAGGACTTATGAAGATATGGTACGGATATTTCTTCTATAAGAAAAGAGAGGAAATATGGCCACTTACAATTGGTATAGGGGTAGGTAGTATTGTATTAGGAGTAGTATTAATAATTAATCCTTTCTCAGGAGTTATGATATTTTCTAGAGTACTTGGGGTATTTGTGATTGGTAGTGCTTTATTAAATATAATGAATTCAATGTTATACTATAAAAGAATAAATAATATTATAAAATTATTTAATTAGTGTCTATAAGACACTTTTTTGATGGAGTTTTATTGATAATAAATGGGGATTAGGATATACTATAGATAGAATAATAGGTGGTTATTGTGAAAATAGTTAATTTAATTGGAAGAGAGATACTTGATTCTAGAGGAAATCCTACGGTAGAAGCAGAGATGTTTTTAGAAGATGGTAGAAGTGTAATTGCTAGTGTACCTAGTGGAGCTTCGACGGGTGAAAGAGAAGCTTTGGAATTAAGAGATAACGATGAAAATAGATATAATGGTACTGGTGTATTAAAGGCAGTTAATAATATTAATACGATTATTAAAGATGCTATAGTAGGAATGAATGTTAGTCAAACTAATATTGATAGTACTTTAATTAAATTGGATGGAACGAATAATAAGAGTAAATTAGGAGCTAATGCTATTTTAGCGGTATCTTTATGTGCTTTAAAAGCGGGAGCATTACTTAATAATAAGAAGATTTATCAATATGTAGCTGATGGACAAGTAAGTATGCCTATACCAATGATGAATATAATTAATGGGGGAAAACATGCTGATAATAATTTAAGTATTCAGGAATTTATGATTGTACCAGTTGTAAAGTCTTTTAAAGAAAGATTGAGAGTGGGAGCAGAAATATTTCACACTTTAAAGAGATTGTTGAAAACTAGAGGATTATCCACAGGTGTTGGTGATGAGGGGGGATTTGCACCAGTACTCCAAAATAATTATGAAGCTTTGGATTTAATTATGGAAGCAATTATGGAAAGTAATTATGTGCCTGGTAAGGATGTTTATATTGCGTTAGATGTAGCTGCTACGTCATTTTATGATAAGGAAGCTGGAAAGTATTTATTTGAAGGGGAATATATTAGTGCAGATGAATTAATGAAATATTATATTACTTTACTTAGTAAGTATCCGATAGTAAGTATTGAAGATCCTTTTTATGAAAATGATTTTGATAGTTTAACGGTATTTACAAGTATTGTAGGTAATAGAATAATGATTGTTGGTGATGATTATTTTGTAACGAATAAGAAATATTTGGATTATGGGATAAAACATCGAGCTGGGAATGCTATATTGTTGAAAGCTAATCAGGTTGGGACAATTAGTGAAATGGTTGAGACTATTATGATGGCGAAAAAGCATAATATGAAGACAATTATATCCCATCGAAGTGGAGAAACAGAAGATACTTTTATTGCGGATTTAGCAGTTGGATTATCTATTCCATACATTAAAACTGGTTCGTTATCTAGAGGAGAAAGAATAGCTAAATATAATCAATTATTAAGGATTGAGGAAGAGTTAAATAGATAGTTAACGCTTCTTTTTTATGGTATACTGATGGTAGGTGATAAATATGAAG
>CANQIR010000065.1 GCA_947624095.1 uncultured Bacilli bacterium | reverse complement strand
CTTCATTTACTTTTCTATAAGCATTATTTTTTCTGGTTTCTATCATTTCAATAATTTTGGAAAAATCATCATAATATTCATCCTTTTTTATTAAATCACTCATTACTATCTCCTCACTTTCTAAATATTATTATAATATAAAAGTTAATCAGTTCATTATGTTAAATTTCATCTATACTAGTTGATTTTCCCTTTATTTATAAGGGTTTATCTTAAGTTTAGAACACATACACTTTCTAAGTGATAAGTATAAGGGAACATATCATAAGCTTTAATACTTTGAATGGTATATTTAGATTGTAATTTTAGTAAGTCTCTTTTAAGAGTTTGTGGGTCGCAAGACATATAAATTAATGTAGATGGGGGATTTTCTAAGATAGTTTTAATAGTGAATTGATCTAGACCTTTTCTTGGGGGATCGACAATAATAGTATCGATGTCTTCAGGGATTTTAGTAATGATATTGGCTACTTCACCTAAGTGATAAGAAGCATTAGATACTTGATTAATTTGAGCATTTTTAATGGCATTTAAAATGGCGTTGGGAATTATTTCTATGCCATATAATTGTTTTACTTTATTAGATACAGCAAGACTTAGAGTACCTACTCCACAATATAAATCTAAGATAGTAGAATTATCTTTAATTATATCATTTAAGTCATTAAAGATAATTGATGTAATATAGGGATTAATTTGGAAGAAAGAGTCATAACTTATTTCATATAAATGATGATTGATGATATCTATAAAATGGTCTTCACCATAGATTATTTTATTGTTTTGGATAATACCAACTATTTTATAAGAAGATAGATTATCGGGAATAGTTAGTTTATTTGGGGAAGTAATATTAATTAGTATTTCAGAGTTATAATTACTTCTAATAGTTACTTCACCATTACCGATAGATAATTCATTTAAAAGAGGAATAATTTTATTGATAGATTCACTAGCTAGTAAACATTCTTTGATAGGGATTAGAGTATGAGTATGGTTACTAAAGTAACCTACTTGATTATCTTGGACTTTTAAAGTTATTTTATTACGATAATTTAGAGGTTTTGGAGATGGTACCACGATAATATTGGGATAAATATTTTTAAATATTTCATTAATTTTAGTGGTTTTTAATTCTATAGTATTTGCATATGTTGTATGCATTAGGTCACAACCACCACATTCGGGGTAATATGGACATAGTGGCTTAGTACGAAGTGAACTTTCTTTAATAAATGATTCTACTTTACCTATTTGATATTTAGTAGTTTCTGAAGTAATAGTTAATTCTATTTCTTCATTGGGTAAAGTATTGGGGACAAAAGTAATTTTATCATTTAGATAAGTTATACCACGACAGAAATTATCTAATTTAGTTATTTTATAGGACATAAGTAATCACCTATTTAATTATAGCAAGGTATTAATTTAGAAGAAAGAGGCAAAATAAGATTGGTGGAGTATATGATAGAAGAAAGAATAAAGGAAGAATTTAATAATAGTAGTGATTTAATTATTAAGAAAATAAAGAAATTAACAATTATCTATTTAGAAAGTATTAGTAGTAGTGATAAAGTTAATGATTATATTACTTTAATTACTAGTATGGATAATAATAAAATTCGGGATGTATTTGATAATATGGCGGCGCCGAATATTAAGTTAGTTAAAGAATTAGATCAGTGTGAGTTTTATTTAACTAATGGTTTTACTTTAGTAATTAAAGGGAAAAAAGTTTATGCAATAGAAACAAGAGCAGATATTCATCGAAGTGTTAATGTACCACAAACACAACAATCAATTAATGGACCAAAGGATGCTTTTACGGAAAATATTCAAATTAATTTAGGTTTAATTAAAAGAAGAATTAAATCTAGTCATTTAATAAATGATGATTTTATTATTGGGAGAAAGACTAATACAAAGGTTAGTGTTTTATACTTAGAAGATATATGTGATAGTTTATTAGTTAGGAAGATTGAAGATAAATTAAAGGAAATTGATATTGATGGTATTTTGGATTCTTCAGTTATTGCTCAGTTTTTAACGGGAAATGCGAAAACACCTTTTCCGACTGCTGTGGAAAGTGAACGACCCGATCGCGTGGCGAGCGATTTATTAGAAGGGAAAGTGGCAATTATTGTCGATACCTCCCCTTTTGTAATTATTCTGCCAGCTTTCTTTTTTGATTTTATTAATCCGCAATCAGATGATTATAATAAAAGTATTAATATTAATTTTGTAAAAATGATTAGAGCTGCTTGTTTACTGATAACCTTACTTGCCCCGGCTTTATATGTAGCCTTAATTAACTATAATCAGGAAACAATTCCTTTAAGTCTTTTAATTAATTTTTCTCAGCAAAGAGATGGTGTACCTTTTCCGGCAGCAATTGAAGCTTTTCTAATGCTTTTAATGGTAGAGATACTAAGAGAAAGTGATATTAGGTTTCCGTCTTCTTATGGAAGTTCGGTATCAATACTTGGGGCGTTAATACTCGGGGATGCCGCAGTTAGTGCCGGAATTGTAAGTCCAATTATGATTATTGTTGTAGCCATTACTTTTATTACTAGTTTAATATTTACTGAAATGGAAATGATTAATTCTTTAAGAATATTTAGATTTTTATTTTTAATAGCTGCTGCTTTTGCTGGTTTATTTGGCATAGTATTAGCAGGATTTATCTTTTTAATTCATCTATGTAGTATTGAAACATTTAATACGCCTTATACCTACCCGCTAGCGCCTTTTGATAAAGTCTATGCAGAGAAGATACTAATGAAAAAGGAAGTACGTAAAAATAAATGGCGAAGTAAGTTATTAGCTAGGAAGAACAAACGGAAATTAGGTGAAAATTTATGAAAAAGATAATACTTTTATTAGCTTGTTTATTTCTTTGTGGGTGTTATGATTATAAAGAGTTAAATCAAATTGCGATTATTGGGGGCATTGGAATTGATTATAATGAGGAATATATTGTTTCCTTAGAGATTATTAATGATAAGAAAACTAGTGAAGGTGATAGTGATACAATTAAGACAGCGGTAATAACGGGACGTGGGAAAGGTTTTGTCGATGCTTTTAATGATGCAATAATTAAAGTAGATAGAGATCCTTATTTTTATCAGATGCAAGTATTACTTTTAAGTGAAGAAGCAGCTACTAAAGGAATTAGCGAAATATTTGACTATCTTTTAAGAGAAAGTAAGATTAATAATTCATTTTATACTTTAGTGACAAAAGATATTAAACCGCAAGATATTTTAGAAGTAAATAGTATTACTGAACCAGTAGCGTCAACAAAGATAATTAAGTTATTACAAGATAGTAGTAGTGATATTAAATTTAAAAAAGATGATGAATTTGATTTATTAGTGAGTACTTATGTAAAAGATGGGATTGATATAGCTTTAGCTTCTTTAGAAATGGATGATAAGGAAATAGCAATTAATCATATTGCTGGTTTTAAGGGTGATCGGTTACAGGGGTTCTTAAGACAAAGTGATAGCATTACTTATAGTTTGCTTACTAATAAGAGTGATGGTATTCAATTACATAGTGGTGGTAATGTCGTAAGTATTTATGGTAATAAATTAAAGAAAGAATTTAAAGATGGGAAAGTAATTCTAACATTTACAGCCGATGCAACGATAGCTTTAGTAGATGAACAAGTAAATTTCCGAGATGAAGAAATATATAATAAATTAAGTGAAGAGTTCTCACAAGTAATGGAAAAAGATATTAAGGAATTAATTAAAAATACAAGGAGTATTGAAAGTGATATATTAGGACTTGGGAGAGTAATTTATCTAGATAATCCTAATGTTTATGAAGATGATATTGGATTAAATGTAGAAGTAGAAGTTAAGGCAGAGATTAATGTTAATAAAAATGGCATTACTTTTGAGGTGATTAGATGATAACGAGAAGACAATATATTATTACTTATTATTATTTAATTAGAGCTTTATTTTTTGGGACTGCTACTAGTTTACTAGTTAGTGTGACGGGGAATGCTTGTTATTTATCAGCAATTATTGGAATTGGTTTAGGATTAATATTTAGTTTAATTCTATATTATATAAATAAAGTTAAGAAAGAAAAGAAGATAGTTGATTTTTTAGATAAGGGATGGTGTAGTCTTTTAGGGAAAATAATCTTATTTTTAATTGGGGTGGTTCTCTTAAATGATGTTTTGGTTTCGATATCGACGATGGCTTATGCTTTTTATTTAGTTAGTACACCAGTTATCTATATTACGATAGCTTTAGCACTTGTGATATTTTATGCAATTAAAAAAGGCGTCAAGGGATTTATTAGAGCGATTGAAATATTATTTCCTTTATCGATAGCAATCTTTTTAATTAAATCTACTACTTTCTTTGGGATGGTTCATTTAGAAAATTTTAAACCGTGGTTAAATAGTGATACATTTAGTATATTTAATGGAGCAATGATTTATTTTGCTAATACAATTACACCGGGAATATTAATGCTTAATTTTAGTAATAGTGATTATGAATATAAGGATAATGTTAAGGGATTACTACTTGGTAGTGGAACAATTTTAATAATCTTAGTATTAATTATTGGGATATATGGGATGCCAATGGCGAAGATGCTTAGATATCCGGAATATATGATTTTAAAGAAAGTAAATATTTTAAATTTTATTGAAAATATTGAAAATTTCTTAACGATTGTTTTAATAATTGATAATATTGTGGTAGGAGTATTAGCTACTTTCTTAGTAAGAGATGTAGTTAAAGACTTTATTAAAAGTGATACTTTTATTAAATGGTGGGATGGTTTATTTTTAGCAATAATGTGTGTTATTTGTGTAAAGGTATTTAATAATCATTATCCGAATATTATGTTGCTATATAAGTATGAATATATCTTAATGCTTGGTTTAGTTCTTAGTTTGTTAGGACTGATATTATGGCATATAAAAAGGCTTGATAAGTAGTCAAGCTTTTTTTAGTAATTAAATTTCGCCATCTAAAGAGAAACTTTTAGCTTCGATAATTTTGACATCAACGATTTGACCGATTAAGTCTTTATTACCAGGGAAATTTACTAATTTCATAGTTTCGGTATAACCAAATAATTTGTCATTGCCTTTTTCACTTTCGCCTTCTACTAAGACTTTAACTGTTTGACCGACATATTTTTGATTAGAAGTTTTGGAATAAGTATTAATTAATTCGTTAAGTTGATGAAGTCTGGCTTCTTTGGTTTTTAAATCGATGGAATCAGGCATTTTAGCAGCTGGAGTACCTTCTCTTGGGGAATATATAAAGGTATAAGCTCCATCAAATTGGCAAGTATTAACGACATCTAAAGTTTCCGCAAAATCTTCAGCTGTTTCATTAGGAAAACCAACTATAATATCGGTAGTAATTGAGACATTGGGAATAGTTTCTTTAATCTTCTTAAAAAGATTTAAATATTCTTCTTTAGTGTATCTGCGGCCCATTAATTTTAAAATACGAGATGAACCTGATTGCAGCGGCAGATGAATGTATGGCATAATATTAGAGTATTTAGCAATTGTAGTAATCATTTCATCAGTAAAATCCCAAGGATGTGAAGTAACAAAACGTATTCTAGGAATACCTATTTTACTAACTTCTTCTAAAAGTTTGGCAAAACTTAGCTCGTTAGCTAAATCTTTTCCATAGGCATTAACATTTTGACCTAGTAGAGTTACTTCTTGATAATTTAAATTTTTTAATTCT
>CANQIR010000064.1 GCA_947624095.1 uncultured Bacilli bacterium | reverse complement strand
TTATAATGCCACTAGTGATGTTAAAATATTAGAAGATGGAATGGATGGATCTAGTGGAAAACCTTATAATTTAAGTTTATAGGTTAATAACTTATGTAAGATTTAATCCTCTTCATAAAATATAATGGTGGTAAAATGAAGAGGATTAAGTATAGTGAATATAATACTAGTATGGGTAAATTAATTGATATAGAAGATGCACTTACTTATAGTGAAGGGCATAAACCAGAAAGTATTAATATTCCGTATGAAAAGTTACTTTTTAATCATAAGCAATTATTAGAATATAATACACCTTATTATATTATGTGTAAGAAAGGGATTAAAAGTAGGAAAGCAGTTAGCATCTTAGAGTTTTACGGATATAATGTCACTCAGGTTGTAAATGAGTGATTTTTCTTTGGAGATGTATTATAATATCTTTAGTGATTAAGATGTTAGAATGGTTAGATCAGAATATAATAGATATAGTTAATGGATTGGGTTTATTTGGCCCATTACTTGGTTGTTTTTTAATATTGATTGAATCAATATTACCAGTATTACCTTTATTTGTATTTATTACTTTGAATTTTATTACTTTTGGTAATTTATTAGGTTTAATTATATCTTGGATATTTACAATTTGTGGTTGTTTATTAGCTTTTTGTTTGTTTAGATATAAATTTAGGAATTATTTTGATAAGAAATTAAGAGTAAAAGATAAAGTAAATAAATTAATGAAAAAGATAGATAAAATGCGATATAGTACATTGGTAATATTAATGGCAATACCTTTTACACCAGCTTTTTTTGTTAATATAGGTGGAGGATTATCAAAGATTAGTTTAAGAAAATATTTCTTAGCATTAGTAGTTGGTAAATTTTTCTTAGTTTATTTTTGGGGATTTGTGGGAACTAGTTTAATTGAAAGTATAAAAGAACCTTGGATATTAATAAGAATAGCAATAATGTTAGGGGTTGCTTATCTTGCTAGTGTGATAGTTAATAAACGTTTGGATATAGATTGAGGGTTATTATGGAATATATAATTATTGGATTGTTAGTTGTAGTTATTATAATATTAATAATTATAATGAATAAAGGTAATAAAAATGATGATATGATTGAAAGATTAGGGAAGTATGAGACAAGGATTACTAAAGAGATAGGTAATTTTAAGATAGATTTTAGTAATAATTTAAGGGATGATTTTGATAAATTAAATGAAAGAATAGAAAGAAAGTTATTAGAAATAAATGATTTAGTAAATCAAAGAATAGATAGTAATTTTGAGAAAACTAATAAGACTTTTAATAATATATTAGAAAGATTATCTAAGATAGATGAAGCACAAAGGAAGATTGATAGTTTAAGTACAGAGATAGTTTCTTTACAAAGTGTGTTAACTGATAAGAAGACTAGAGGGATATTTGGAGAAGTTAATTTAAATTATATTTTAACTAGTGTATTTGGGGAGAAGAAAGTTATATATGATTTACAACATAAGATGAGTAATGGTACTATTGCTGATGCAATTCTTTATGCACCTAAACCTTTAGGGACAATTGTAATAGATGCTAAGTTTCCTTTAGAAAATTATCGAAGAATGACAGATAGAAGATTAGGAAATAGCGAAAGAGAAGCTTGTTTTAAATTATTTAAAATAGATGTAAAAAATCATATAGATGCAATTGGAGATAAATATATAATTCCGGGAGAGACTTGTAAGGAAGCTATTATGTTTTTACCAGCGGAAGCAATATTTGCAGAGATTAATGCTTATCATGAGGATTTATTAGAATATGCTTATAAAAAAAGAGTTTGGATATGTAGTCCAACTACTTTGATGAGTACTTTATCAATTATTCAGATGATTATTAAAAATATGGAAAGAGATAAGTATGCAGCAGTTATACACGAAGAATTAAATAAATTAAGTTTAGAGTTTGCGAGATATAAAGATAGATGGGATAAGTTATCTAAGAATATTGAAACAGTTAGTAGGGATGTTAAAGATATATATACAACTACTGATAAGATTACCAAAAGATTTGAAGCAATTAATAGTGTAGATACAAGATTAATTGCTCACGAAGATGAAAAAAGATAATCAGAAGATTATCTAAAATAGAATATAACAAATAAACCAACGATAATACAGTATATAGAGAAGTGCCATAGTTTACCATTTTTAACAATATTGGATAACCAAAGATAAGCAAAGTAAGTAACAATCATAGCAGCTAACATACCAATAGTATAAGGAAGTAAAACAGTATTTAAATTAGAATCACTAATTAGGTCAGATACACCAAGAAGCATTGCAGCTGCTGAAACTGGGAAGTAAAGCATAAAAGTATATTTTAGAGCTGCTTCTCTTTTTAATTTACAAAGTAAACAACCAACTAAAACAGTTCCACTACGACTAATACCTGGTAAAATAGTAATCATTTGAATTAAACCAATGATAATAGCATCTTTATAAGTGATATCTTGATCATCTTTAGTACCTTTTAAATTACGGACTAAAAATAACATAATAGCAGTAAATAAAAGGGCAATACCAACAGCTTGAACACTCATTAAATTCTCAACTTTATCTTTAAATAAGAAACCAACAATCCCAACTGGGATGGTACCAATAATTATTAATAAACAATATTTAAAATCTTGATAAGTTAATTTTCTTTTTTCTTTCTGAAAAATAAAAGTAAAAAAGTTTTTGATTAATTTAATAATATCTTTACGGAAGATAAATAAAATAGCTAGAAAAGAACCAAAGTTAACGATAGTTTCAAAGTTTAAATCATTAAACATATTAGTATTAAATAATTCTCTAAAGATAAGTAAATGACCACTAGAGGAAATAGGTAAGGGTTCAGTAAGACCTTGAATAATACCTAAGATAGTATATTTGATAATTGTAATAAGATTCATATAATCACCTTTAATAATTATATAATATTTTATGTTAAGTGGGAATAGATTATTAATATGATTAAGTTATTTATAATTGGATTAGGTATTTTTTTATGTAGTATGGGTTTAATGTTTATGGTTTTGTATAGTAATTTAATAGTAATGGGGTATAGTTTTTTTGAATATGTGAATGTTATAAGTAAGAGATGGGAATGTTTAATAGTATTTATTGGAGTATTATTTATTATATTTGGATTGAAAGGAAAGAGAATACGTGAAATATTATTACGATTTATTAGTAAACATTAATGAGGAGTTATATGAGTTTTATGAGTGGAGTAAATTTGATGGAATAGAAAGAATTAAGAGAATTCCTATATTTAAGATTAGTAGTAAAGATTTTAAGAAGATTATAGATTATAAGATTAAGATAGATATAGATACTTTAGGGATGATTAAAGGAAAAGTACTTGGTTATAATAGGGATGTAGTAATGAGTAATGGTATTTTATTTACGGATATGTATGAATCAGTAGTAGTGGAGTTTAATGATGAGGGAGAAGAAATAGGAATTAGTAAATTATTAATGAATGATAATTTAAATGTGATGGAGATAGTATTTGCTATACCTAGTAGTAAAGTAGTAATTAGTAAGATAATTAAAAGAGATAAGAATAGATTAAGACAAGATGAAATAGTTAAGAGATTCTTGAAGATAGAGTATGATACTTTAAAAGAGAGAAATAATTATCAAAAATTACGATTTTTAGGATATGAAAGATTTGGTAAAGATATTGAGGATAAGAAAGTATATGAAATGTTAATTAATGATTTAAAAGTTATTACAAGTAAGCATTATGAATTATATGAATTAGTTAAATTATCATATAAAAAAGTGCCGATTGGCACTTAACGTTCTAGACCGACTTTATGATAAACTTCTTTTAGTTTAGTAGCAGCTTCTTGAGTAGTTTTAATTCGACCAGCATCTAGAACTTCATCTATGATATTAGAAGAAATTATTTCTTGGTATTTTTGTTGAATAGAGGTAAGAGTGTTAGCAACAACTAGAGCAACCTCTTTTTTTAATGAGCCATAGTTATAGTCTTGGAATTTGGTTTCAACATCTTCAATTTTAGTGTCTGTTAAGCAAGCGTATATAGTTAAGAGATTAGAAATACCAGGTTTATTTATTGGGTCATATTTAACAAGATTTTCAGAATCAGTAACAGCACTCATTATTTTTTTCTTAGCTTGTATTGGGTCATCTAGAAGAAGGATAGTACCTTTATAATTCTCACTTGATTTACTCATTTTTTTAGTTGGTTCTTGTAAGTCCATTATTTTAGCACCAGTAGGAGGAATTAGTGGTTCTGGAATATTGAAAGTAGCACCAAATCTTTTATTAAAACGAATAGCAATATCTCTAGCAAGTTCAACGTGTTGTTTTTGGTCGATACCAACGGGAACATAGTCAGCATCATAAAGTAAGATGTCAGCAGCCATTAAAATAGGGTAAGTAAATAAACCAACAGAGACATTTTCGCCTTTACTAGTTTTATCTTTATATTGAGTCATTCGACTAGCTTCACCCATATAGGTAGTACATTCTAAAACCCAAGATAGATTAGCGTGGTATAAATTTTCAGATTGAAGATAAATAGTATTTTTATGAGGATCAATACCACAAGCAAGATATAAACCAACATTTTTACGAATACGAGCTTTTAATTCTTCAGGATCTTGAGGAACTGTAATAGCGTGTAAATCAGGAACAAATAAATAGGAATTATAATTATCTTGATAATCACGCATTTGTTTAATAGCACCAATTAAACTACCAAGAGTTAATTCACCACTAGGTTTTAAACCAGTTAAAGTTTTTTTCATATTAATCACATCCAATAATATTTTAGCATAAGACGTATATAAAATGAATATTTTGTGCAAAATATTTCTAGGAAAGATGTGGGATTAAATGAAAAAATGGATAGTATTTATAATTACTTTAATATTTATTAGTGGATGTAGTATGAGTATTAATAGTGATGCTAAAATGGCAACTAAAGAATATTTAAGTAAATTTAAAAATTTAGATGAAGATATTAGTAAAGAATTAGATGAATATGTGGATAAACAAGATTTAATTAAGGAACATAAGGAGAAGTATAAGAATATTTTAAAAAGACAATATAAAGATATGAAATATGAAATAATTGATGAGAAATATGATGGAGATAAAGCAATAGTTAGAGTTAAGATAGAAGTTTATGATTTGTATAAAGCTCAAGAAGATTCAGAGAAATATTTAATGGCTCATCAAAGGGAATTTCAAGATGAGATGGGGATTTATGATGCCAATAAATATTTAGATTATAAATTAGATAAGATGAGTAAGCAAGAAGAAACAGTAGAATATACGATTGAAGTAAGACTAAAGAAGAAAGAAAATGATACGTGGGTAGTAACGCAATTAAATGAGGAAGATTTAGAAAAGATTCATGGAATATATAATTATGAAGATTAGGAGTTTATTTTAAATATTTTTTCTTTTATACGTTCTAGAAATAATGTTACTTGGTTTTAAATCCAATATTGTATTTCTTATGTGTTATTAGCGAATTGACATTTATACGTTTTACGTATATAATTTAGTTATAATATGCGCAGAACGTATAAAATAGAGTGCTAATAGCAAATAAGGAGGCAGTGGCATTGAAAAAATTTAATCCAGATAAAGAATTAAAACCAACAAAATATAAAAAAATTAAAATAGCAATTCCAATTATAATAGCAGTAATTGTATCTGTTATGATTGGTCGTAGCTTAGCTAATTATAGTGTATATCAAGA
>CANQIR010000063.1 GCA_947624095.1 uncultured Bacilli bacterium | reverse complement strand
GATTCATTAATTGTAGTACCATAGTGTAAATCAGAAAAGTGAACAATTTTTATACCATGGAATGATTCTGGTAGATTTGCAGAAGCAACTTTATATTCTTTGATAATTAAACCACTAGTACTAATATAGCGAGCGTAGAGAAATAAAATAACAAAAATTATGATGAGAATTAGAATAAATCTAACAAGTTTGTTAGATTTTTTTGGTTCTTTTTGATTAGTAATTTCTTTGGCTTCAGTTTCAGTTTCAATTTTATTTTCTTCTTGGTAACGCATAATGCCTCCTATTATATTAGATAATTAATAATTAATAAAAAAATCATTAAACAATTGTGAAAGGTATGTAGAGAGATACTGGTAAAGATATTTTCGGTTTTAGCATAGGTGTAACTTAAAGCAATGCCTAAAGCACTATAGGATAGAGCATAAAAGAGATTGGCTAAGGTTAGACTGGAGACAACATGAATGGAACCGAAAAGAATACCAGTAAAGAGGATGAAGATAGTTTTATTTTTAAAAACATTTTGAAAGCTTTTACGGAATACTATTTCTTCAGCAAGGGGAGCAAGTAGGGCGATAGTTGGTAGGGCATATAAAGGATAGATAGTCATTAAATCGCGGTTGTTGGTTTCATTAACGGAAGTTGAGGTATGAAAAATAGTAGTAATAATTAAATTAATTAATATAGATATACCATAACCAATGGCATAGTATTTAAAATTATCTTTAAATAGAGAGCCATTTTTATTTTTGAATTCTTGTAATTCTTCTTTAAGGGATTGGCGAAAGATGATAATGACTACTAAAACAGCAATAATTTGAATTAGAAGTAAGAAGATAGATACGGATGTATTATAGATGGTTTCTACTACTTTAGTTGATATAGAAAGATTAAATAAGCTAATTAATTTGACTAAACCAGAAGTCATTTTTTGACTAAGATAAACGATGGGTTTAGCAAATAGCATTTGTAGTAAGGAAGGAATTAAAAGATATAGTAAGATAATTCCTAGAGCAATAAAGAAGTTAGCAAATCTTTTGGGTAATTTTTCTTTGGTCATAATACCTCTATTCGATATAGCCGATAGCTTTTAGACGATTGATAATTTTACTACGATCGGCATTACCGACGATACGACTAGCGGTTGATATTTCTTCACCATCACGGATAAAGATAGTGGTTGGTGTACCAGTAATTGTGGCTACGCTATTTAAGAAGGCTTTTTCGGAATCATTTTGAAGTTTATCATTCATAATTTCATAAGCAGTAAGGTTATAGTCTTTTAAGACTTTTTTGAATGTTGGTTTATAAAGAGCACAGTGTGGACATTCAGAACCAGTAATAACTAGGATAAAGGATTCTTTATTATCTAATTTAGTTTTTAATTCATCAGCTGTTAATACTATTAAGTGTTTATCTAATTCTTCATTTTGTTTATGGATACTTACGGCTGCATAACCGATAGCGCCGATTGAGAAAACAGCTATCGCTATGATAATACCAATAATTATTTTTTTATTTTTATCTTTACTTTTTTTTATTAATTTCATTACAAATCACCATTACAAATATATCATATTTATAAGGTATTGGCAATTGGGTAATATTTGAAATATAGTATTGTTCTTTTATCTTAGTCGTGTTAAAATAATATGTAGAAAATAGGTAGGTGGACTATGAAAAAATGTCTGTATTTAGTTCTTTTTGTCCTTATATTAGGAATGGGAACTAATAAAGTAAAAGCCGAGTGTTCTAATGGAGAAAAAAACGCTTTAGGTGCTAAAGCTGTTAATATGAGTTATAGATGGGAACCAGCGGAAAGAGAAATAGCGATGGGTCAAGCTGATGGTGAGCCGGTACCAATTATGCAAACTTATATTAAGGTACTCGTTTATAATATGACAGAGGATTTAAGATTAGTAGTTAGTAATTCTAGAGATAATAATAAATTATATTTTACTTATGATGGAGTAATTAGTTTTGATTCTGATGATATAAAAAGTTTAGTTACTTATCGATTTGAGGTATATGCAGCGGATGGGACTTGTACGAGTGAAGTATTAGCAAAGAATGAGATATCATTACCAAAATATAATGAACTTTCTTATTATGAATTATGTGATACTACACCAGATTTCTATTTATGTCAGCAATTTGTTAGAGTTGATAAAACGTTTGATGAATTTATTAATGAAAGAGATAATTACATTGCAAGATTAGCGGAAGAAGAAAGTGAAGGCGATGATAATAAGGGATTATTTAAAAGTATTGCAAGTTTCTTAAATAAATATAAATTTGTAATAATTGGGGTTGTGGCAGTAGCTGGTGCTGGTACTTATATAGTAATTAAGAAGAAAGGTAAGAAAGTGGTATAATGCAAATGGATACAAATAAAAAAATTAATCTTTTCATTTTAGTTCTTAGTTTAATAGTATTAACATTCGGGTATATAGTAATATTTGGAATTCCATCTACTTTTGGAGTAGAAGAAGCGGTAGATGAAGGAGGAGATTCGGGAGAATCTTATGGAACAATTCCAGCAGTTACAACGATAGTATCTACAACTACTGAAGGTGAATATTGTAAAGATTTTAATATAACTGGTGATGATATATTTACATTAGGTATTTCATCTAATTATCGTAATGAGGCTGGTAAAGGGGCTTTCAAATTTTATAAATATACTGCTAAAAGTAAATGTAGTGGGGATAATTCAGAATATACAGCTTATTGCTTGGATCCAAATTTATCAGGACCGACGACTAATGATGGATATATCGGCTATGGCTGGGAACGTGATATAGTTCCTGGAGAGAGTGGTTCAGTTGCTAAATTCGACTTAGGGATTACATATATTTATCAAAATGGTTATCCAAATCATGAACTTGGTAGTGGATTAAATACGGAAACACAATTTGCTATTACGAATATGGCAGCAAGATTCTTAACATTCCATTATGGATTTAATAATGGAGCTGGTGATGATGGTTCAAAAGATAAGGCAGCTTATAAATCTACAGTTTATTATATAGACCACGGTTCTTGTGATGGATATGCTGATGGTAGTGATGCTTGTGAAAAGTATAGAATGCGAACAAGTGGGTCTAATACTACTCCTAATGGCGCTACGGCATATAGTATAGCTGTTGATCTTTATAAAAAAGCTAGGGATGCCAAGGAAAGCGATATTTGGAAACACGATTTAAAATTTAGTGATACAGTAGATGTGGAAAAATCAACAGTTGAAGATAGTGGTAATTTTGTTAAAAATGCAACAGGTACATTAAGTGGTTTAAGTGCTTTTAATGGTGATGATCCAACTAAGAGTTATGTTAATAATTTAAGAGTTACTTGTGATAATTCAGCAGTTACTTGTGAAATAGTAGATGAAGCTGGTAATCCAATTGGAGCTGATCAATTACTTAATAAGGGTGCTGATGAATTAAAATATAAAGTTAAGATTTCCGGGAATTTAGCTAATTTAACGAAAAAAGATATTAAAGTAACAGTAGAAGTAGATTTCTTTGATGTAAGAGATTATCGTACTTCAATGGTAGTTTATAATAATGCTCAAACCCAAACTTTAAATTTACAAAGAATGACGATGTTTGCAAAAAATACTAAGAGAAGTTTAAAACAAGAGTTTACTATTTCAATGTGTGATATTGATATTTCTCAATTTGAAGGAATTGAGGCGATTGAAAATTATTTCTTTAATTATTGTGATACTACTTGTTTTAAATCACCAAAGTTAGATCCAGATAATGCACAATTTGATGAAGATGAATTTAAAGAATATGGTTGTTGTTCTCAAATAGCGGTTGATGATCCATTATATGAACAATATTGTTCAATCAATTGTTTAAAGAATGATTTGCCTAATACTTGTAGTGATCAGGGTGAAATAGTTGAAGCTCACGTACAAGAAGGGGTAGAAAAAGGTACTGATAAAGTTAATTATGATTTATGTGTTATTGATAAAGATTTAAATTCAGTACAATATGCGCCAAAGAAAGATTTAGCGGGGAATGATTTAAAATTAGCAACAGGAGATGTGGATTTATCGAAGAATAGATATTGTTCAGTTGCTTGTATTGAAAGTTGGGACTTTACTTTGCCAGGTGCTATATATGAAGTTAGAGCAGGTACTTACTTTATGTTAAGTGCGAAGATGAAAGGTACAAGAACTTGTGTAACTAACGATATTAAATATGGTTCACAAGATGGGCAAGATAAAGATGGATATTTCTTACACGACTTAGATAAAATTAATGAAGATATTGTTAATAAATATAATGAGCTTAATAAATTACAAGAAGTTAAGAAAGCTATTGATGATGCTGCTACAGAAGCTAGTGCTACTTGTACATTTAGTGGTCAGGCACCAACTTGTAATGCTGATAATCATCAATCTTCAGATGTATTAACGCGAGAATATAAAGTAGCAAAGGATATTGCAGATTCGGCTATTACATATTATAAATATGAAAAGGGAGCTAAACCAGGTGATGGTAAAGTTGTTGTAGAAAAGACTGGCTCTTTAAAAGACGGGGAAAAGAATGTCTTTGTTCAAAATCAATATGGTAAATTAGAACCTAAGAATAATACACCTAATAATTGTAATTGTACTTTTGAGGGTGAAGATTATACGAATGATGAAAATTATCAGAATTTAGTAGCAAGGATAGAACCTTTACAACAAGAACTTAATGAATTAATTGAGGAAAGAGATCAAATCATTAAAGAGATTCAGGATTGTTCTAAGTGGACGAATGATTATAATTTTGATCCAGTATTATCTTATTCATATCAAGAAGATTATTATATGTCACAATTTATTAAGAATAATAATTACTTTATTTCAACGGTAAAGGAAGATGAAATGACAGCTGATGCTGATGCACCGTTATATTGTCAAGATAGTTATGCTGATGATTATTATGAATGTAGTGGAACTTCTACTTCCGAAACAGAGAATAAGAATATAGTAATTTGTTCGTTTGAAGAAGGTAGTGCTGGTTGTACTAATCAGGAAATTTCAGTTCCCAAAAATCAAAATATTAAATTAACAGAATCTAGACAAGCATTATATAAACCATATACGGTATTCTATACTATTCACTCATCTGGGGAAGTTAATGGTGAAGCAGTGGATTTAGATAATGATGTTGAGGAACCTGGTGTAATAACTAGATTTGGGCGTGTATTCCCAGTAAGACTTACAACACCAAAGGGAGTATATAATTATAAATTTGTATTTAATAAAATTGGTCAATATAATGATTCAGATACTGATTTAGGACGTTTAATGAATTATAATAATACAGATACTTCAGATACAGTACCAGAAGTTACTGTTAATTCAGAATTTATAACTAATCGGCCAAATGTATATGATGCGGTAGGATTTAGTCCAACTTACTTATGTACGTATGAAGTATATGAAGATGTATGTAAATGTTGTGGAACAGATGATTTTGATATTACTACTGGTCAAAGTTCATCATTAGGAAGTACGAATTCAGGAGGAAGTGGTAGTGCAAATGGCTTTGGCTTTAATGATGAAGGATACTTCACTTACTATTACCGACCTATTTCTTTAACTGATCCATTCCCTAATTCATCGACAGATGGAGGATTATCAAGTAATAGACCAATGGGAAGTAACTGGACGAATGAAAAGGGTCAACAAGTATATAATGCAATTACATCTAATGGTGAGTTTGCTTATGATAGTCCTGAGTATTCATATATATTAACA
>CANQIR010000062.1 GCA_947624095.1 uncultured Bacilli bacterium | reverse complement strand
CAATACAATAGGTACAGAATTTATCACAACCATATTGGATATTGACCCAGGCTTTAATTTTTGAATCTCTGGTATAAGGAATATTTTCAAAGACTTTACCTTCATAAGAATAGACATTTACTTCTTGAGATTGTCTTTTAGCAAGGATTAGTTTTGGTAATTCATGAATATTATGGGTACCAAAGACTAAGTCAACATAGGGATGATGAGTCATTATTTCATCTACTACACCCTCTTCTTGAGCCATACAACCGCATAAACCGATAATTAGTTCTGGATTCTCTTTTTTTAAATGTTTACAACGACCAAGAAAACCGAAAACTTTATCGTGGGCATTTTCACGAATAGCACAAGTATTTAAGATGATAATATCTGCTTCATTGAGAGTTTCTGTACGTGTATAACCCAAAGATTCAAGCCGAGCAGCAATTTCTTCGGAATCGTGAACATTCATCTGACAACCATAAGTTTTAAGAAAGTATTTTTGATTAGTAAATTGTTTAGTGTAACTATCCTTTAAATATATATAATCTACTTCTTCATTAGTCCTTTTCCTAGCTTCGTTTAAATTTGGTAACTGCATAATAATCACTTCCGAGGTACATTATAACAAATATAGTAATAGTTTTAAAGTTTTTTATTAGTAAGGTAAAGTATCCTCTATTGAAGAATATGGAGGAATTTTGAGACTAAGAACTTGTTGTTGAATTAATTTTTGAACATCTTTATTGTTATAAGTGAAAGTTAGAAACTCTAAGGTTGAATTAGGATCGCCACGATTAAAGTAATATTGACTATAGGTATCTGTTAGGGAGTTACTAACAGCTCTAGCTAATTCTTGATTACCATAAAGAATGGATAAAAAGATATAGGGAGAGTTTTCTTGCGTATAACGATGAAGACGTTTCGTAGTAAATAATTTATATAGATAAGGGAATTGGTCGGGATATTTAATAGCAGAGGAGCAAAGGGTTTCAATAGCAAGAATGAGGACAGGTAACTCACAAAAGTTCTTGTTGGTAAAAAGTTTTAATATTTGGTTACGTTTATCGGGGTCTTTGACTTTTTGAATAAGCTTAGCTAGATAGTCATTGATGAAGTTATTAAAGGTATATTCAAATTCATAGCAGCGGTAGCCGTTACTAATCCAACGACCTGATGCATAGACAATGAGAGAAATGCCTTCGTAGAAATCTTGAGTATTATATAAACGAATAAATTCATTTTGGTGCGGTTGTTGCCTTTCGAGATGGAAAGAGTTAAATTCGCCATTTACTAAACGGACTAAAAAACGACCACTAAGAAGTATTTTATTGGTAACTAATCTATTCATTTATAAACCACCCACCTTCAAGATTATCTTAGCATTAAATGAGGATTTTGAAAAGTTATTATTTTGGGGAGAGTTAATAAAATTTCCATAAACACCTTTCATTAATTTTTTACATAAGAAATTGCCTATTCAATATCGAAGAAGCCTGCCCACGGGTCTTTTCTTTTAAGAAGTTTGAGAGCTTTGGGAAGAGTTATTTCATTGGGTTTTACTTTGTCTAATTCACTCCATTTAAGAGGAAAGGATACGGGAGCGTTAGATCTAGCTCTTAGGGAATATGGAGCAACACTGGAAGCTGATTTGGTATTACGAAGCCAGTCGATAAATATTTTGCCTTTTCTTTCAGATTTTCTTATATTACTAGTATATTTATCTGGCCATTTAGTTTCCATAACTTGGGCAATATCTTGGGCAAAGGTACGAAAACTTTTCCACGTTTTTAAATTATGGACGGGAACAACTACGTGGTAGCCTTTTCCCCCACTCGTCTTTAAATAAGATTTTAAATGAAGTTCATCTAAGATACTTTTTAAATCTTTAACACCTTCTCTTATTTTAGCAATTGGCATTCCTTGATCTGGGTCAAGGTCAAAAACAAGAAGATTAGGATGATTTAAATTAGCTATTGAACTACCCCAAATATGAAATTCTAGACCATTCATTTGGACTTCATTAATTATACCAGTAGTATTCCGAATATAGTAATAATCTAATCTTTGATTCTTGGTAGTAGGAAGATTAATTTTACCTAAACCTTCACTTTCTTCTTCATAGTGTTTTTTAAAGAAAGATTCTTCTTCTATACCTTTTGGACATCTAATAGTACTAATGATACGGCCTTCAATATAGGGAAGCATTCTTTTAGCAACAGCTTGATAATACTTAACAACAGCCATTTTAGTAATTTTCGATTGGGGATACATAAGTTTTTCGGGATTAGTAATGGTAATACCTTCAACTAGATTTTTAGGAATAGAATTTTTTACTTGAGGAGGTTTATTAGTAGCAATTTCAGCCATTGTTCTTTGGGTACGAATACTAGTATTAAATTCATTAATATCTTGATATAGATAAAAATCATCTTTTTCTTTAATTAATAACCAATTATCTTCTTTAAAACGAACTAAAGTCCATTTACCTTTGAGTCTTTGACCGTGTAAGATGAATTTTAAACTACCTTTTTGGTAACCTTGCTTAGGACTAGTAATTGGTTCCCAAGTACCTTCATCCCATAACATAACGGTTCCCCCACCATATTCGCCTTTGGGAATAGTGCCTTCAAAATTGCGATAAGCTAGAGGATGGTCTTCAACATGAACGGCTAGTCTTTTATCTTTGGAATTATAGGATGGTCCTTTAGGCACAGCCCAACTTTTTAAAGTGCCATTAAGTTCTAGGCGAAAGTCGTAATGATCTTTTTTGGCTAAGTGATGCTGAACTACAAAATGAAGTTTTTGCTTAGATTTTTGTTTAATTCCTTTAGGTTCTTTCGTTTTATTAAAATTTCTTTTTTGATTATATTTAGTTAAATTAGTCATTTTTTGACTCCTTTTTAAATATTGGTTGCCGTAGGTGATTGTTTTTTGTTCTTTCTAGATAAGCGATTTGACAAGTTAAGGTGGGTTTTAGATAAGTGATTTGAGGATTTTGGTAATCTTGGAATGGTGAGGTCTTCCTGGTGGGAGATTGTTTTACTTTTTGATAGAATGCTTGCTTTTTACCTATGGATACTTTACCGACAAAGTGAAATTCATTAGCTTGATATTCGCCTAGATAGAGAGATGCTACGGCATTATTTTCTTTTTCAAAGATACCACCTACATAGAAGTTATTTTTTTGAAAATTTTTAATCTTAAGCCACTCAAAGCTACGAGTTGCAATGGTATAAGGACTATCGAGCTTTTTGGCGACAATACCTTCTAGATGAAGTTTAGTAATTTCTTTAAATAATTTTTGACCATCAGTTAAAATATAGGGACTTATAATAAAATAATCATTCGTTGGGTATTGAGATAAAACTTCTTTACGCTTTTGGAGCGGGAGAGTGAGAAGACTTCTATTTTGATAAAGACAATCAAAAGCGACAAAGGTAACGGGATAATGCTTAGTGAAGTATTGAATTTTTGAATGATTTTTTAAGTGAGCGCGTTCTAAGAGTTTAGAAAAGTTAGGTTTATCATTATTAAAAAGAACGATTTCACCATCAAAAATAGTATTTTGGTTGATAGTTTTTTGAATATTTTTTAATTCGGGATAGAAATTAGTAATGTCTTTACCATAGCGATTAAAGATAAGAAATTTGGAAGGTCCAACGTGTATAGTAGCTCGAATACCATCAAATTTTACCTCATAGAGATATTCGTAAGAATTAAATGGTTGCTCTACTTCTTGGAGAAGCATAGGCTTAAAAGGCTTACCGAAAATCATTTAACAGGTTCCAAACTTTTTTGTAAGGAAGTAAGTAAATCTCGAACACTAGCTTTTTTCTTAGCTATCTTTTTAGGGATTGGTTTACCTTCGATTTTATCTTGAATAGCATCTTTAATCTGATTTTGATAATCATCTAGATAACTTTCGGGTTTAAAATGATTAGATAATTGATCAATTAGTTTCATTGCTAAATCTAATTCTTGTTTAGTGAATTTGGATTCAGTAGTAGCTTCTGGGAGATTGATTTCTTCAGCAAAATAAATAGTTGACATCAAAATATTACCATTGTAATAAGCAAGTAGACAGTAATAGAATTTACTATGCATTGAAGTTTTAGCAACTGCTACTTTTTTAGATTTCTTTAAGGCTTCTAAAAATAGAGAAAAAGCTTTGGATTTTTTGGGAGGAGTAAGGACATAGCTTTTCTCATAGTAAAAGGGATCTATTTCATTTTCGGGAACAAAAGCGATAATTTCTAAAGTATCTTTATTATCGATCTGAAGATTATTTAATTCTTCTTTAGTAAAGGTTACATACTCCCCTTTTTCGTATTCGTATCCTTTAATTAAATCAGCTTCTTTCACGATTTTCTTACAATGTTCACAGTATTTTTGATAGCGAATGCGATGGAGACATTTTTTGTGTAATTGATTAAATGATGTGTCATTATTTTTAATGACTGGGTTATAAACTACAGGAATATTTACTAAACCAAAAGATATAGTTGTACTAATATTTGCCATATGATCACCTGATATCATTATGAGAAGAAGAGGATAATTTTATACAAAAAAAGAAATTATACTTAAATTGCTAAATATAATTTCTGGAATAAAAATTATTTACGGACTATTTTTTCTTTGCCACCCATATATGGTTGAAGAACTTTAGGTATTTTGATGGAACCATCAGCTTGGTAATTGTTCTCAATTAGAGCGATGAGGGCTCTAGTACTAGCGAGGACTGTATTATTGAGGGTGTGGAGATAGTAATTACCTTTTTCACTTTTGGCGCGGATTCCTAAACGACGAGCTTGGGCGTCAGTTAAATTTGAGCAACTACCAACTTCAAAGTATTTTTGTTGGCGAGGACTCCAAGCTTCGACATCACAAGATTTATATTTTAAGTCGGCTAAATCACCACTACAACATTCTAATTGACGAACAGGAATGTCTAGACTTCTAAATAGCTCGACAGTATATTGCCACATTTTTTCATACCAAGAAGCTGATTCTTCTGGTTCACAAATAACAATCATTTCTTGTTTTTCAAATTGATGGACACGATAGATACCTCTTTCTTCGATACCGTGAGCACCTACTTCTTTACGGAAACATGGGGAATAAGAAGTCATCGTAATAGGTAGTTTGTTTTTATCGATAATTTGATCTTTAAATTTACCAATCATCGAATGTTCAGAAGTACCGATTAGATAGAGATCTTCACCTTCAATTTTATACATCATTGCATCCATCTCTTTAAAGGACATAACACCAGTAACTACACTACTACGAATCATAAATGGTGGAATGCAGTAAGTAAAGCCTTTATCAATCATAAAGTCTCTAGCATAAGTAAGCATTGCACTAGAAAGTCTTGCAATATCACCCATTAAATAGTAAAACCCATTGCCACTAGTTCGACCACTTGCTTCTTTATCTAAACCATCTAATGCTTCTAAGATATCGGCATGATAAGGAATTTCATAATCAGGAACTAATGGCTCACCAAATCTTTGAAGTTCAACATTATGGGTATCATCTTCACCAATAGGAACATCATCGGCAATAATATTAGGAATAACCATCATTTTGTCTTTAATGATTTTACTTAATTCATCTTCTTTAGTAGTCAACTCGGCGATTTCATCATTCATTTTAGATACTTTAGCTTTAATTTGGTTAGCTTCGTCAACTTTCTTCTCCCGCATTAAATTACCTACTTGGTCACTTAAACGATTTTTTTCAGCCCGAAGTTCATCCATTTTTCTTTTGGCATCACGATATTCTACATCTAAAGCATAGATTTCATCGACAAGTGGCAATTTTTCGTCTTGGAATTTCTTTTTAATATTTTCTTTTACTAAGTCTTTATTTTCTCTTATTAATTTAATATCAATCATCTTAATCCTTCTTTCTTTAAAAAACCACATACTTTGCAAGGAGCAAAAGTATGCGGTACCATCCTTTATTGACTTAATTTAAATAACGGTTTTAGCCGGCAG
>CANQIR010000061.1 GCA_947624095.1 uncultured Bacilli bacterium | reverse complement strand
TCCATAAAAAAGTTTTCCGTATGGCACCCCTTCATCATCACTTTGAACAACTCGGCTGGGCCGAACGTGATATTGTCAAACTATTCTGGATTATCGGTTTACTCCTCGCAATGGGAGCCGTAACCTACGGTGTCTGGATATAACAAAACCACCAAATAAGGTGGTTTTATCTTTGTCTTCTCGATATATTAAGCAAAATCCCCATACTTGCTAAACTAATCAATAGGGAGCTTCCTCCATAGCTTAGAAAAGGTAATGTTACACCAGTTACTGGTATCAAACCAACTACTACCATCAAATTTAGCAAGGCTTGAATAATTATCCCAAATGCCAAACCAAAAGCTAAATACTTTCCAAACATTTCCTCGGTATTTAAAGCAATTCTTAATGCTCGATAAAAGATTATCAAAAATAAACTAGTTACTATCAAAACCCCTAAAAAGCCAAATTCTTCACTAATAATTGAAAAGATAAAATCTGTTTGTGGTTCTGGTAAATAAAAATGTTTCTGTCTCGAATTCAAAAATCCCTGACCTAGTAATCCTCCTGGCCCAATCGCATATAAAGATTGAATTATCTGAAATCCACTCCCTAATGGATCAGTCCAAGGATTTAAGAAAGATAATATTCTTTCAATTCGATAAGGTGCAATCGCAATTAAACCAACTATCCCTAAAATACCTGCTAAACCAATTTTCACGAAAAACGATAACTTAACTCCCGATATAAAAATAATTGCTACCAAAGTTAAAACAATAACCATCGCCGTCCCAAAATCTGGTTCTAACATAATAAGTAAGAAAAATAATCCAATAATTAATAAAATTGGCCCAACTCCTTTAATAATAAATTTAATATTCTTATCATTATTTGCTAAATACTTAGAAACAAAAATAATTAACCCAATCTTAGCAAACTCACTCGGTTGAATCCCCAATGATCCAATACCAAACCAACTTCGCGAACCATTCCTAATTTTCCCAATCCCCGGAATTAATACAAGAATTAAAAGCATCAAACAAATTCCCAGTATTAAATTAGCTTTATCTTTATAAATATGATAATCAATTTTTGATAAACTAAACATTATAACTAAACCAACCACTAAAAATAATCCCTGTGCTTTTACAAATTTTAATGGGTCATCAAACTTATATTCCGCCCAAATATAACTAGCTGAATAAATCATTACCAAACCAAATATTGCTAATACTACTACTGCTATCCCTAAAATTAAATCCAAATGACGTTCTTTCATATATACCTCACTAATAGATTTTATGTTGAAATACCTGAATAATAACTAAATATTTCCCTTGAGTATTTGTTAAAATATTGTTAAACTTAATTTGATAATTAAGAGGTGTCATATGAAAAAAATCAGGAAAATCTCTTTAACAGCTTTAATTTTTACTATCATCCTAAGTTTAATTACAACTATTATTACTTATCTAACATTTACTAATTTTGCTTTTAAAACTTTAATAGATATCCAATTTAGTATTAATAATGCCCTAAATTTATCCGGTACTATTAGTAAATTTACTTTTCCTATCTTTATTTTCCTTATTAGTTTTATTTACTTTAACTTTTCATTTATTAGTATCTATATCTTTAATTTAATAATTCATCTTACTCATAAATCATTCTATAATACCAAATTAAATCAAGAAACAGTTTATGTAAGAGATTTACCAAGTTACAATTGTGCAATTGCATCATATATAATTGATGGCTGTGTAGAACCCCAAAAAGATATCCCACCCCTAATCGAAGAATTAAAATCCGCTAAAATTATTACAATGAAAAATAATAAATATTTAGTTGATGCCCAAGCTTTAGAAAATCTTCGTCAGCAGCCAGGTAATAGATCTTCAGTTTATTTAGCCGAATGTCTTATGCAAAATAGAGAAGTTAATTATGTTACATTTACTGATAAAGTAGTCTATGATGCTACTGAATTAAAATTAGTAACCCCTAGTCACTTAATTTATATAAGTATATTTATAGCTTTCTTTACCATCAATTATTTGGCCATTATTTTTTATATTATATATTTTACAATTAATCGTCGTAAAGCAAGCTTTATAGAATTAAATTATCGCTTAACTAATACTGGAAAGCAAGAAAAAGAACGATTAATAAAATTAAAGAGATTTATTCATCATTTTAGTACTCTAGAAGATAATAATGCTAAAAACAATACTATATGGGGTCGGTATATTCCTTATGCAATGATTTTAAAAGAATATGATGATTAACTTTACAATTATTTTTATTTCTCGTATAATATTTAATGCTTAACGAGCATAGAATTTACGCAAGGTGAGTATATGTTATATGAGATTTTAAATTATCGTAAATATAAATCAAGAATTGAAAAAATATTAGCAAATAATAAATCAAATCCCAATATTTTAGTTAAACAACCTGACTTAGCTACTACTAGGTTTGGTTTTCCTGTTGAACATTTTACAATCGGCTATGGCGAAAATCATCTTATCTTAATGGCAGGTACCCATGGCAATGAAATAATTGGTATTGATTTTTTAACTCAATTGATGGCTAACATTGCCTCTGGCAAAGGTGAATTTAGTGACTTTGACCCAGGAACTTATACCATTCACTTTATTCCTTTACAAAATCCCGAAGGCTTTATCATTAGTACCTCCACGATATACGCCGCTATTCCTGATTATGGCTCCTTTGCTTTAAAAAACTATATAATTCAAAAAGATAAAGTATCAGCTTATTTATCATTAGATACAGAAGAATTAGAAGAATTTTATGCCTTACAACAACTACAAACTTATTGCAAAAATTATTATGAATCCTATAAAAAAGATGATATTTTATCATCTAAAGGTGATACTTCTTTAAAATATCATCATCAACTATTTAAAGATGTTACGCCATCCGTAATTAAAGACCCAAAACTCCAAAGTAATGTTACTAGATTATATACTACGACCACTTTTCCTGATGGTAGTCTAATCGACTGGCGTGCCAATGGTAGTGGTATTGATTTAAATGCCAATACTCCTTACCATCTAAAAGGCTTAAGTATTCAAAGAAATAACGAAGTTATCTATGGCTCCAAAAGATTCAATAATATTCGTAACTATGTCCCAGGACCACTCGGTGCAGTAACTTTAGATGCTAAACACTTTGGTTATGAGCCAGAAAATATTGGCCTATTTAACTTACTAGATGAGCTATATTCTACTGGTAAATATTGTGGTATGTTAACATTTCATAGTACAGCCGGTTGGCTTTATCATCGACCTAATCCAGATTCCTTATTATTGGATACCAATTCTAATATTCCCGTTTCCGATATTGCCAAGATTAATGCTATACTAGCTAATATATATGCTCAATGTAGCGGTTATATTGCTAAAGATATTACAGATACTACCGGTGTAGGGGATTTACTTCGTTATAACTATCCAGCCGTTTTATTAATTGAACTATCTAAAATGGGTGGTAATCCTCTTGGACCTTATGGCGACATTGCTAGTAATTATTACCCAACTATTAAACAAAATATGCAAGCAGTTAAAGCATTTATGACTTATGCTCTTCGTCTAAAACCTAAAATGTACAAAACTAAAAATCCTGAATTAACATTTCAGTAAAATATGTTAAAATATATATAGAAGGTGATTGTATGAAAAAAGCATATATTAATTGGGATGAATTCTTTATCGGTATAGCTAAATTATCCGCTGGTCGTAGTAAAGATCCCAATACTAAAGTCGGTGCTTGTATAGTTGATAGTGATAATCGAATCCTATCTATTGGTTACAATGGTACCCCAAATGGTTTTGCCGACGAAAATTTTCCTTGGCAAAGAGAAGGAACCTTTACGGAATCCAAATACGCTTATGTTTGTCATGCTGAACTTAATGCTATTCTAAACTACCACGGAAGTCGTAATGACTTAAAAGGTGCCCGCATTTATGTCGATTTATTCCCTTGTAATGAATGTGCTAAAGCCATTATTCAAGCTGGTATCAAAGAAGTAGTCTATCTTTCTGATAAATATAAAGATGCCGACAATAATATCGTCAGTCGTAAATTATTAGAAGAATGTGGTGTTAAAATTCGTCACCTAAATAATCTCCCTCATACCAGTATTGAAATATCCTTAAAACCCGACGAGCAATTAAAAATCAAATAAATATGCCATCTACTGAAGGAAGTATAACTACTTCTTTTTTATATGCTGTGATATAATTAAAAAGAGGTGTCCTTATGCAAATTGAAACTATCCCTGTCGGTTTTTTAAAAGAAAATTGTTATATTTTAACTCAAGATAATAATACCATAATCATTGACCCAGGCGCTGAAGCGGAAAAAATAATTGCTTCCTGTCAGAATAAAAATATCGTCGGTATTTTAATAACCCATCACCATTTCGACCATATTGGTGCCTTAAAAGCTATTAAAGAAAAATTTAATGTTTCCGAAAATAGTGTCATCCCTAGCTTTACTTATGAAGTAATCGCTACTCCCGGTCATACTAGTGATTCTGTAACCTACTATTTTCCTAAAGAAAACATTATGTTTACCGGTGACTTTATCTTTAACGGTACAATCGGTCGAACGGACTTACCTACAGGTAGTAAAGAAGATATGCAATCTAGTCTAGCTAAAATTCAAAAATATCCCGGTTCTATCAAAATATATCCTGGTCACGGAGCACCTACAACATTAGCTGCTGAAATTCCCAATTTTCCTTATTATTTAAGCTAATCTAAAAATTTTGCAACTTAGTAAATATAATGATATAATTTAAAAAGATGTAGGAGGGCAGTATGTATAAAACAATTAAAGAAGTCTTAGAAAATACCACTAAAAAATATCCTAACAAAATAATATTCTCTGAAGTAGCTAAAGAAATAACTTATCAAGATTTTTATGATGCTTGTTCTAAGGGAGCAACTTATTTAATCAAAGAAGGCCTTACAAAAACTAATATTATTATCTTTATTGATAAAACTATTAACTGCTTAGAAGCTATGTTTTCTTCCGCCTTTGCGGGTGTTTGTTACACTATAATAGATGTCAATAGTCCAGTTGATCGAATTAATTCTATTATTGAAACCCTAAATCCAACAGCCATTATCAGTGATGAAAAAAACTTCTCCAAATGTGCAAATCTTGGTCGTCAAATTTTTAAAATAGAAGATATAATTACCATCCCTGCTGAACTTACCTTATTAAACCAAGTAAATTCTCGATTAATCGATACCGATCCATTATATATCTTATTTACTTCTGGCTCTACCGGTAAACCTAAAGGTTCTGTAATTTGTCATCGTTCTGTAATCGATTATGCTACCACCATATGCCGTACTTTTAATATAACAGAAGACACTATCTTCGGTAGTCAAACCCCATTTTATTTTAGTATGTCAATCTTAGATATCTTTGCTACTATTGTTAGTGGTGCCACCTTCAATATAATCCCTAAAATGTACTTTTCCTTTCCCGTAAAATTAATTGAACACTTAAATAAGTTTAAAATTAATACTATTTATTGGGTACCATCAGCTTTATCTATCGTTGCTAACTTTAAAACTTTTGATACTATCTTGCCAGAATACTTGCATACCATCCTCTTTGCTGGCGAAGTAATGCCAACTAAACAACTTAACATCTGGCGTGAAAAAATACCTAATGCTTTGTATGCAAATTTGTATGGCCCAACCGAAATCACTGATACTTGTACTTACTACATCGTTAAGAAAACATTTGCTGATAACGAATCCCTACCTATAGGTATTCCTTTTGATAATTGTGAAGTATTAGTAATTAATGAAGATAATCAGGCTGCTAAACCAGGTGAAGTAGGGGAAGCTTATGTCCGTGGTTCCTTCCTTGGTCTAGGTTACTATAATCAACCAGAAAAAACGGCTGCGGCCTTTGTTCAAAATCCCTTAAATCCTTACTACCCTGAATTACTATATAAAACCGGCGATTTGGTAAAATATAACACCGAAGGTGAGTTGATCTATCTTGGTCGAAAAGATTTTCAAATTAAACATATGGGCTA
>CANQIR010000060.1 GCA_947624095.1 uncultured Bacilli bacterium | reverse complement strand
GCACGCTTATGACCAGGGAGCACATTTTGATTTGGATGTTAATGTACCGCCAGAAAGATTAATTAGAGCGATTAATTCTTTAGTTGGCGATTATATTTATGTACACGATTGTAGAGTAGTTGATAAGGACTTTCATGCGAGATTTAATATTGAGAGAAAAAGATATATATATAAGATTTATCAGGGAGAGTATGATCCATTAAAGTTTGATTATGCGTTATATGTGAGGGATAAACTGGATATTAAGTTAATGGAAAAATGTGCCAAGCTTTATGAAGGAGTGCATAACTTTAGAAATTTTGTGGCAGGGGAAAGAAAGAATAATGAAGCGATTATCTATTCGGTAAAGATTAAACATAATGATAAGGATATATTAATAGAATTTGAAGGTAAAAGTTTTTATAGATATATGGTAAGAAATTTAGTAGGGGCGCTGTTGGATGTTGGATTACATAAACAAAGTATAGAAGACGTTAAAAGAGCTTTAAATGGTGATGAGGTACATATAAGTACAGCGAGTGCAAGAGGGCTTTACTTAGAAATGGTCAGTTATAAAGAAAAATAGTCGAAATTGTTTGACTTTTAGGAGGTAATTGAATATAATTTTAAATGGTACATTTTATTTATCCAGTATTTTATGCCCTGGGAAAGCAGAAAGATATGGGATAGTGAAAGGAAATTATTATGACAACATTTATGGAAAAGAAAGAAACTGTAGATCGTAAATGGTATGTAATTGATGCTGAAGGAGTTAGTTTAGGACGAGTTGCTACGAAAGCTGCTAGTATCTTAAGAGGTAAACATAAACCTACATATACTCCTCATGTTGATTGCGGCGACTATGTCATTATTGTTAATGCAGCTAAAGTTAATTTAACTGGTAATAAGTTAAATGATAAGATGTATTACAATCATAGTGGTTATCCAGGAGGATTAAGAGAAAGAAATGCTCAAGAAATGATAGAGAATTATCCAGAGGAAATGATGGAAAGAGCTATCAAAGGAATGCTTCCTAAAGGAAGATTAGGTAGACAAATGTATAAGAAACTATTTGTTTATGCTGGTGAAAATCATAATCAGCAAGCACAAAAACCAATAGAAATGAAAGTTCTTTAAGGAGGTTTATTAGATGGCTAAACAAGTATGGACTGCTACTGGTAGAAGAAAAAGATCTTCTGCTCAAGTTAGAATGACTAGTGGTAGTGGAAAGATTTTAGTTAATGGTGTAGATGTTAATGAATATATGCCTTATCCTACATTAGTTATGGATTTAAAGCAACCTTTAGTAGCTACTGGTAATGAAGATAGATTTGATATTGAAGTTACTGTTAAGGGTGGTGGCTTCTCTGGTCAAACAGGTGCTATTAGATTAGGTATTACTAGAGCATTAATGGAATATGATAAGAATACTGATCAAACTAGAGATGATGCTTATCGTAAAGTTTTAAAGGATGCAGGATTTGTTACTAGAGATCCAAGAGTTAAAGAAAGAAAGAAACCTGGTCTTAAAAAAGCTCGTAGAGCACCACAATTCTCAAAGAGATAATCAATTTACAGTTGGAAGTCCAATTATTGGACTTTTTTTCTTGCCCTTTTTAATGGTAATGAAAGATATTTTGTATTAAAATATAGATAGCAAATGAATGGGAGAGTGATAAAATGGAAAAGATTAAATGCCCAAAATGTGGAACAGTATTTCAAATAGATGAAAGTGATTATGATTCAATTGTTAAACAAGTTAGAGATAGCGAATTTGAAAAAGAAATAAAAGAAAGAGAAGAACATTATAAAACAGATAAAGAAAATGCTATAAAATTAGCGGAAGTCCGAGTAGAAAAGGAATTACAAAAGGAATTAAGTGATAAAACTTTAGAAATTAATAATTTAAAAAAACAATTAGAGATTCAGGAATCAAAAAATCAATTAAAAATTCAAGAAAGTATGACAGAGAAGGATAGAAAAATAGATTCTTTAAATGGGGAGTTACAGTTAAAAGCAAAGGAATATGAATTAAAGGAAAAGTCGATTAAGGAAACTTATGAAATTAAATTAAAAGATAAGGATGAACAGATTGCTTATTATAAGGATTTTAAGACTAAGCAATCGACAAAGATGATAGGGGAATCTTTGGAGCAACATTGTAATTTGGAATTTAATAGATTAAGACCTTTGTTTAAGAATGCTTATTTTGATAAAGATAATGATGCTAGTTCAGGATCTAAAGGTGATTTTATATTTAGAGATTATGATAATGATGGTAATGAAATTGTATCTATAATGTTTGAAATGAAAAATGAAGCTGATGAGACAGCATCTAAGCATAAGAATGAGGATTTCTTAAAAGAATTAGATAAAGATAGACGAGAAAAGAATTGTGAATATGCTATTTTAGTATCAATGTTGGAAGCTAATAATGATTTATATAATGATGGAATAGTTGATATGTCACATTTATATGAGAAGATGTATGTTATAAGACCTCAATTTTTTATTCCAATTATTACATTAATTAGAAATTCGGCTTTTAAATCGTTAGAGTATCGTCAGGAATTAGAAAGAATTAGAAATCAGAATATTGATGTTACGCATTTTGAAGAAAATATAAATATTTTTAAAGAAAGTTTTGGAAGAAATTATCGCTTAGCTAGTGAAAGATTTAGCAAAGCTATTGAAGAGATAGATAAGACGATTGAACATTTACAGAAGACTAAGGAACATTTATTGAAGACAGATGATAATTTAAGAATAGCTAATAATAAAGTAGATGATTTGACGATAAAGAAATTAACAAGAAATAATCCAACGATGAAGAAAATGTTTGAAGAATTAGGTAATAGTAAGGTAGATTTATTAGAAACAAATGATATTGAGGAAGATGAGTAGATAGTTGGAATATAAAACAAAATGGACCAATTTTCATATGATATATTAAAGATTAAGTAAGTAAATTAGTTATTTTACAGATTCAATAATTAATATGAAGTAAATAGGTAAAAATTTGTTATAATTAGCTTAATAGCATTATTAAAGAAGGAATTTAGGATGATTAGAAAGTCTTTAGAAGAAATTAGAAAATATGATACTTTTATTTTTGATAAGTTTGTAGTTAATTATGGTTTAGAGGAAGTAGAATTGGTATTTGATTATGAGATTGTTAATTTAAAGAAAATTAAACATCGGTTAGTTATTCCTTGGAATAATAAAGATATTGATAAGGATATGGTTAATAAATTAGCTTTTAATATAGGTTTATTAGAGATGGTTAGTTATTGGAAAGCCGTAATATCACCTAATATTTTAGTAAACTGTGGAACGATTACGGATAAGCAAAAAGAATTTTTTAAAAAGGTTTATTATTATGGTTTAGGGGAGTTTTTCTATGTTAACAAACTGGAAGTAGATTATGATAATTTTTTGGAAATAGTATGTAATGGACCGGCGTATGATAAGGAAGTTAGTTATGAGGGGATAGGTAGTTTAATTGCTATTGGGGGTGGCAAGGATTCTTGTGTAACTTTAAGTATATATCCAAAGAAGGATAGTAGTTGCTTTATTATTAATGCTAAAGAAGTAATGCTTGATTGTGCATATGTAGCAGGGTATGAAGATAAGGATATTTATAAAATTAAAAGAAATATTGACTTAGGTTTATTGGAACTTAATGAAGATGGGTTTTTAAATGGTCATACACCTTTTTCAGCTATGGTGGCTTTTGTATCTTTTTTAACGGCATATTTGAATAATAAAAAATATATTGTTTTATCTAATGAGAGTAGTTCTAATGAAGCTAATGTAGTTGGGACAAAGATTAATCATCAATATTCAAAATCTTATGAATTTGAGAAAGACTTTCAAGATTATGCTAGAGAGTTTTTAAATAAGGAGATAAAGTATTATTCTTTTTTAAGACCATTAAGTGAATATCAAATAGCAATGCTTTTTGCCAAAGATAAAAGATTTCATCAAATATTTAAAAGTTGTAATCCGGGGAGTAAAGAGGTGCCTTGGAAATGGTGTTGTAAGTGTGCAAAGTGTTTGTTTGTTTATTCTTTATTAGCACCATTTTTATATAAAGATGAATTAGTGGCAATATTTGGGAAGGATTTATTTGAGGATAAGGAATTATTAGATTTATTTTTAGAATTGTTAGGCAAGAGGAATGTAAAACCATTTGATTGTGTGGGAACATTTGAAGAAATAAATTATGCAGTTACTAAGGTGATAAAACGATTAGATAAAAATAAATTGCCGTATTTATTAGAATATTATTATGAAAATTATTATGATGAAGAAATTCTAGAGAAAGATTTAGAGCATTTTTATAGTAAAAAAAATAGTTTATCTTTAGAAGAAGAAAAATTACTAAAGGGGTTTATGGGGAATGATTGAGAAGATTATAAATATATTACTGGGTAAAAATATTGCCGTATTAGGTTTTGGAAGAGAAGGAAAATCAACTTATACTTTATTAAGGAAATATAGACCAGATATTAATTTAACGATTATTGATAAAGATGATATGAGTAATGATGAATTAGTTAAAGGTGATAATTTAGTAAGGTTTGTATACGGTGATACTTATTTAAATGAGTTAGATAAATATGATTTAATTATTAAGTCACCGGGAATTACTTTAAAAGACTTGGATGTTAGTAGTTTAAAGATTACTAGTCAGTTAGAGTTACTTTTAGAAGTAGCTAGAGATAGAGTTATTGGAGTTACGGGGACTAAGGGAAAGACGACAACAACTTTATTAATTTATCAAATATTACAAGCAAATGGAGTGGATGTAGTAGTAGCAGGTAATATGGGGGTACCTATATTTGATATTTTGGATGATATTCATAATGATACTTATATAGTGATAGAGATGTCTAGTCATCAACTAGAATATATAGATGTTTCACCACATATTGGGGTTGTTCTTAATTTATTTCAAGATCATTTAGACCATACTGGAGGAGTAGAGCAATACTATAAAGCAAAGATGAAGATGTTTAAGTATCAAACAGTTAATGACTATATGGTATATTGCCAAGATAATGAAAATTTAAATAAGATGATTAAGCAAAGTAATTTTAGAGGTATAAAATGTCCCGTAGATATGAGTAAGGAAGCAATGGTATATCTTAGGGATGGTGCTGTTTATTATCAGGATGTATTTGCTTTTGATGCAAAGATAAAGATAAATTTAAAAGGTAAACATAATTTGGAAAATATAATTGTAGCTTATATGGTTAGTAAGATTTTAGGATTGGATGATGAGAAAACTTTGAAAGCGATTCAAGAATTTAAACCGATTCCTTATCGTCTAGAATCTATTGGTGTAGTTGATGGGGTAGAGTATTATGTTGACACGCTCGCAACTATACCGGAAGCAACTATTAATGCAATAAAAGCAATAGATAATATTAATACGTTAATATTTGGAGGAATGGACAGAGGTATTTCTTATGCAGGGTTTGCAGAATTTTTAAAGAATACAAAGATTGAACATTTTATCTGTATGCCAGAAACTGGTTATAGTATTGCTAAGGAGCTACCTAAAGATAGGGTTTATTTAGCAGAAACATTAGAGGAAGCTTGTCGGATTGCTAAAGAGGTAACAAATAAAAATACGGTTTGTATTTTATCACCAGCAGCAGCTTCATATAGTCATTTTAAAAATTATGCGGAAAAGGGAGATAAATTTAAGGAATTAATAAAAGGTAAAATTGATTAGTTAGAAATGTAAATAGCATTTTAGGATGCTGTTTTTTTGATGATTAATAAGTATTTTTAAGTCTTACAAAAAATTGACATATGTTAACCTATATGTTAATATATGAATAGCGGAGGGAGAAAAAATCAGGAGGTTTTAATGACAATTCAATATACGAAGAGTTATGATAATACATATAAGAAGTTAAAGAAGTATAAGAAAGAATTAGAAATTTTAAATAAGATAATAGAATTAATTGAAAATTCTACCAATTTTCAAGAATTAAATAATAATCCAGTAGCTATGTTATATGATTTTGAAAGATTAAAATATAATTTAAATAGTTTTTATTCTTTTAGATTAAATGATAATCAAATAAGATTGATTATAAGTCTTGATAATAATGAAATAGAAAAGGTTCAGTTAGTTTATATTAGTTTCAATCATTATGATAATTTTAATGAAAAGAACATCTGGTAAAAGTCAACAGGTAAAATTAAATAGGTTTAGATATATTTTAAATATATTTAAATAAATTAG
>CANQIR010000059.1 GCA_947624095.1 uncultured Bacilli bacterium | reverse complement strand
GTCACGGTTTGAAACTTAAAGCCCAGGATGGAAAATATCGTATGACTGATGCTGTAGATATAGAAGGGATGTTTAGAATTATTGAATCGATTCCGAGCAGACGTGCGGAGCCAGTTAAAAAATGGCTAGCCAAATTAGGTAGTGAAAGAATTGACGAAATCTTTGATCCCTCAATTGCTGCCCAAAGAGCGATAGATTTATATAGAGTGAAAGGCTATGATGAAAAATGAATTACCAAAAGAATTCAAGGCCTTCAAGATAGAAAAGGACTTACAGACATATGGAGAGATAGTGGAATAACTGAATCAAAAGAATATGCGATACTAACAAACGAAATATATAAAACATGGTCTGGTATGACTGCCAAGGAATATAAAAATTATAAAGGCCTTAGAAAAGAGTCCCTTAGAGATAATATGGATAGTATAGAAGTATCATTAACTGATATAAGTGAAGAAGTAACAAAAAGATTAGCCAAAAAAACAAAACCAAAAGGCTTAAAAGAAAATATAGAGGTTGCTCATAAAGGCGGCCAAGTCGCTAAAAATACACGGGATGAAATTGAAAAAATTCTTGGCGAATCGATTGTTATTAGCCAAAATAAATTGAACTATCAATATATAGAAGAAAAAGAACAATTGACAAATAAAAAATAGTTTTCATAAGTAAATTATTTATGCAAATTGCTTTTTAAGTAAATATAACCAATGCTAAATAATTAATATCTTCTCCTTAATTCATGGTATAATACAATTTATAAAAGGAGTATGATGTTATATGTTAAATGCCATAAAAAGAGCTTTAATAGTTATAATTGGTGTTATTCTTCAATTTGGTTTTGCCATAGTTATTAGAATATTCTTTTATGAAAACTTAGGTATTATCGGTATTCTTTATCAAGTTGCCAGTATTCTAATAGTATTAGGATTATTAAAAAATAGTACAAGATTATCCAATGACTTACCTTGGATTATCCTAATCTTAATCTTTCCCATCTTTGGTACTATCTTATTGATTACCTTAGGTCGTAATTATTCTAAAAATAAACTATTAAGAAATATCTTTAAATATGAAAAAGAATATGACCAATATTTAAAACAAAATTCTAAAACTCAAAAAGAAGTAGATGACTTAAACTTAGATAATATTAAATATTTAACTAACCGAACTAACTACTGTGTGAGCACTAATAACGAAATAACTTACTACAACTTTGGTGAAAAATTTTATCCCGAATTATTAAAAGAACTTCAAAAAGCCGAAAAATTTATTTTTATGGAATACTTCATTATTAATGAAGGAACAATGTGGAATGGTATCCTAGATATCTTGAAAGAAAAAGCCTCTCAAGGAGTAGATGTTCGCATTATGTATGATGATATGGGAAGTCTTACGATGCTTAAAAGTGATTATGCCAAACAACTATCTAAATTTGGTATCAAATGTATTTCCTTTAATAAATTAAGTCCCTTTAGAGGAATATTTATGAACAATCGTGACCATCGTAAAATTACTATAATTGATGGCAAAGTTGCTTTCTCTGGTGGCGTTAACTTAAGTGATGAATATATTAATCTAAATAGTAGGTTAGGAATATGGAAAGACAATGGTATTAAAATAGTTGGTGATGCTATATGGAATCTAACAGTTATGTTTCTAACTTTATGGAATGCTAATGTTAATGAAGACCAAGATATTACCAAATTTAAATATGAATTTAAAAATAACAAACAAAATAAAGGCTATGTCATTCCCTATGGTGTAGCACCTCTTCATCAAGATTTGATTGGCGAAGAAGTATATATTAATATGATTAATAGTGCTAAAAAATATCTCTATATTATGACCCCTTACTTAATAATTGATACTGATATGGTAAATGCCTTATGTCGGGCAGCCAAAAGAGGAGTAGATGTTCGTATCATTGTCCCAGGCATTCCTGATAAAAAAATTGTCTATACTCAAACAACCTCATTCTTTAGAGTACTTCATAATAGTGGCGTAAAAATTTATAAATTTACTAAAGGTTTCGTACATTCTAAAGTATTCTTATCTGATGATATTAGAGCTGTAGTAGGAACAATTAATATGGATTATCGGAGTTTGTATCTTCATTTTGAAAATGGTATCTATATGGAAAATGTTAAAGCAATTACGGATATTTCTAAAGATTTCACTGAAACCTTTCAAGATTGTTATGAATTAAAAGACCAAGATGTTAAAGCTGGCTTCTTAAAATCACTTTGGCAATCAATCCTCCGCTTATTCGCTCCATTATTCTAATTTATATTGTAATCGTTAGAAGAGTAACTCTTCTTTTTTTATCCCCTTGACATCTGTATATAATCTGTATATACTATATATATACAGGAGGCCGTTATGGAAATGATAATAAGTAACTCAAGTGGGGTACCTATCTATGAACAAATAAAGGAACAAATAAAAAGTAAAATAATTTCTAATGAATTAAAACCTGGGGATCTATTGCCATCTATCAGAAATTTAGCTAAAGATCTAAGATGTAGTGTTATTACCACTAAAAACGCCTATGAAGAATTAGAAAAAGAAGGTTATGTTAAAACAATCCCAGCTAAAGGCGTATATGTAAATAGTATTAACAAAGATATTGCTAGAGAAGAACAATTAAATAAAATTGAAAATATTCTCGATTCGGCAATAACTATTGCCAAAATGAATAATATCTCTAAAAAAGAAATCAACAATATTATCGATATATTATACGAGGAGGATAAATAATGGAAAATATATTAGAAGTTAAAAATTTAAATAAACACTATGATAAGTTTGCTTTAAAAAACATCAACTTTACTTTACCAAAAGGAGCAATTATGGGTTTTATTGGTGAAAATGGTGCTGGTAAAACCACTACAATCAAAGCTATATTAGACATTATTAAATCTGATAGTGGTGATATTAAAATATTCGGTTTAGATAATCAACAATATGCCAAACAAATAAAAGAAGATATTGGTGTAATCTTAGATGATATGTTTTTTCCTGAAATCTTAACTCCCAACGACATCAATAACACGATGAAAAACATTTATCACAATTGGGATAGCCAAATGTTTAACAACTACTTAACAGAATTTTCCTTATCACCTAATAAACAAATTAAAACCTTCTCTAAAGGAATGCGTAAAAAATTAGAAATAGCTACTGCTTTATCTCACCATCCTAAACTTTTAATCTTAGATGAACCAACCTCTGGTCTTGACCCAATAGCTCGTGCTGAAGTAATAGAACTATTTCAAAACTTTATTACTAATCCCGATTGTTCCATCTTATTATCTACTCATATAACTACCGATTTAGAACATATCGCCGACTATATAACCTTTATTAATGATGGTGAAATAATTTTAAATAAAACAACCGATGAAATAATCAATAATTTTGGTATCGTCAAATGCAATGAAGAAGAATTTAAAACTATTGCTAAAAAAGACTACCTTAAATACCAAAAAAGTAAATATCAATATTCAGTATTAATAGAAAATAAACAAGCATTTAAAAATAAATATAATATTACCACAATTGATAAAGTAACTTTAGATGATCTTATGGTTTTAATGATAAAGGGGGTAAAATAATGCTAGGATTTATTAAAAAAGATATTGCAATGATTAAAAGCAATAAAATAACATTACTAATTTTAATATTTATATATGTTCTAATGGGCTTATCTAACCAAATCGATATGTCTTTTATCCTACCATTTACTAGTGTAGTAGTTATGCTTTCAACTTTTAGTTACGACACTTATAATAAATGGGACGCTTATTCCATAACTTTACCAGATGGTCGAAAAAATAATATAAAAGGTAAATATCTTGCTACTTTATTAATTCTTTTTATCATTTCTGTTATAATTCTTATCTTATCCTTTATTATTTCTTATGTTAATGCGAAAACTATGAACTACGAACAAAATTTCATAACAATGCTTGGTACGATATTTGGTACTCTCTTAGTTTTAGATGTTATGTATCCTATTATTTATAAATTTGGTATTGAAAAAGCTCGTATCCTTATCTTTGCAATTGTTATTGTTCTAGTTATGGGTATCAGTATCATAGCCAATTACCTAGATTTCTCTAACATTTTAAATAAAATCACCTTTATTTTTAATTACTGGTATATATCTATTCCTCTATTATCAATCATTCCATTATACTTATCGTATAAGATATCCCTCCACATATATAGACATAAAGAATTTTAGTAGAATCAACAATTCTACTTTTTTCATCCCGATAAGTGTTATAATAAAGATATAAAGGACAAGTGATATATATGGAAAAAAAGAAAAAAGAAATAGTCAAAATGTTATTAAATCAAAATTTAGAAGAAAAAGATGAAGAGGAAATAATAGATTTATTACTTAATAATCCCATCTCTATAGATGTTGATAAAGAAAGTGATTCTAAAATGACCTTTGGTGACAAAGCTGCGGATAAATTATCGGAAATATTCGGCAGTTGGCCATTTATTATCTGTTTCAGTTTTTTCCTTCTTTTTTGGGTAATCTTAAATGGTGTAATCTTAGTAAAGGCCGTTGACCCCTATCCATTTATCTTATTAAATTTAGTATTATCATGTATTGCCGCCTTACAAGCACCAATTATTATGATGAGTCAAAATCGACAAGCTAAAAAAGATACTATTAGAAACAAAAATGATTATCACACAGATTTAAAAAGCGAATTAATTCTCGAACAACTATATGACCGCTTAGAAGAATTAGTCAAAAATCAAAATAAAATTATTACCACTTTAAAAAAATCTGGCATTATTGAAGAAGAAAAAGTAGCAGAGATTAAGAAGGATATTTAGTATCCTTTTTTAAACTCATCAATTAGTAACTTAGTTGTAACATAGAACATTTATAATGAACTCATCAAGAAAGGAGATTTTTCTTATGGAAATCTTAAAAGTAGAAAATTTAACTAAAGTTTATGGTAAAGATACTACTAAAGTAGTTGCTCTTGACCATATATCATTTTCCGTCCAAAAAGGGGAGTTTGTTGCCATCGTTGGTGCTTCCGGTAGTGGTAAATCAACTCTTTTACACTTAATCGGCGGAGTTGACAGACCTACTAGTGGTAAAGTTTACATTGATGGTAAAGATATCTTTAGCTTTAATGATGATAAATTAGCTATTTTTAGAAGAAGACAAGTCGGCTTAATTTACCAGTTTTATAACTTAATTCCTATTCTAAATGTCGAAGAAAATATCACCTTGCCACTAGCACTTGACAATCGTGAAGTAAACAAAGAAAATCTTGACAATATGTTAAAGCTTCTAGGTTTACAAAATCGCCGCTATCATTTGCCCAATGAACTATCCGGTGGTCAACAACAAAGAACAAGTATAGGTAGAGCACTAATTACCAATCCCACAATAATCTTAGCTGATGAACCAACCGGAAATCTCGATTCCAAATCGAGTGATGAAATAGTATCTCTCTTACAAAAATCTAATAAAGAACTCAATCAAACAATCATTATGATAACTCATAATATGGAAATAGCTAAATGTGCCGACCGAATTATCAAAATAGAAGATGGCAAAATCGTATCGGAGGATTAAATATGAACTTACTTAATAAATTAACTATCAAAAACCTCCGATTAAATAAAAAAAGAACTATTGTTACCATAATTGGTATCATTCTTTCCGTAGCACTAATTACTGCTGTTTCTTCTATGTATGCTAGTGGCATCAAATCCTTAATTGGTTTTGAAACTTTTCAAAGAGGTAACTACCACGCGGCATTTTATGATGTTCCTACTACCGAAATACCTACCTTTAAAAATAATCGAGCTATCGAATCCTTATACTTTACTCAAGATATCGGCTATGCCAAAATAGATTCCCAAAATGAATATAAACCCTATGCTTTTATTAAAGGCTTTACTAATGAATCATTAAATAACTTATCTATTAAATTGGTCGAAGGAAGATTACCCGAAAATTCTGAAGAAATAGTTATTCCCACTCATCTTAAAACTAATGGTAGGTTAACTCTAAAAGTAGGGGATTCTATCACCTTAGATGTCGGTAAAAGAGTATCTTCTGATGGTTACGCATTAAAACCAAGTAATCCTTATCAAAATGGCAATCCATCTACTGGCTCCGATGAAGAACCTGAAAAACTAGTCGATACTCATCCTAAAACTTATAAAATCGTTGGAATTATTGAAAGACCTGCTTCCAGTATTGAAAGCTATTCCGCTCCTGG
>CANQIR010000058.1 GCA_947624095.1 uncultured Bacilli bacterium | reverse complement strand
CTTTCAATTTTTATTGGCTCTTGAAACTCCAGTTTTTGACCTAGTTGAACTTGGGGTGGTGTTGGTACTTCTTCTTTGGGCTTTGTTGGTTCTTCTTTTGGTTGGGGTTCTACTGATACACTACTACCAGCACCAAAGACATCATCAACAGATGGGGTTTGAGAATCAGAAGGTGTTTTTGGTGATTCGGTCGATTCAGGAGTTACTTGCGTATTTTTATTTTCTTCGTTATTTACAACATTTGGATTTTGACTTTCCATTAAGCATCCCTTCATTCTTTCATTAATTATAGCAAAAAGTTGTTAATTCCACAACCAATAAAACTTATAGATGAAAAAAATTGGAATTTTAGAAAACTGAAAGGTTGTGATAAAGTTTTCTAAAATTATTCCAATTTCTGATAACATAATAACACATATTCTTATTTTCGACAATTAGATTGTCGTCTTACCATTTAAGACTTCTTCTAGTATCTTAAGAAAGTTATCAAAATAATTTCTTTTAGCAATATTTTCTTTAATGGTAATAGGAAGAGTTTTAATGACTTTATTACCATCTAAAAGTTCTAATTCCCCTACTACATCACCAGATTTTACTGGAGCAGTTATTTTGTTTAATTTAATATTTTTTTGGTAGTTTATATTTTTGTCAGAGGTTTTTAAAATTTCAGTAACTGGTTCTTTTAAAATTAGGGTGCCATATTCAATTTTGCCTTTTTCGATTTTGACTTTTCCTAATTCGGTACCTTTTTCGATAATAGTATTTAATTTATAGTTATTAAAAGCATAAGTTAGTAAACCGGTGGTATCAGAACTTCGCAATTCACTGGAAGGCTCACCCATTACAACAGTTATGTAACGAATGTTATTTCTTTTAGCAGTTGAGGTTAGACAGAAGCCAGCATTGGTAGTATACCCTGTTTTTAGACCATCTACGCCATCGAAAAAGCGAATTAATTTATTGGTATTAACTAACCAAGTTTTAGAACCATCAGGTTTATTTAGATATTCTTCATAGATACTAGTATATTCTAGAATCTTTTCGTGTTTAATTAACTCCCTGGCCATAATTGCCATATCTTCAGCACTGGTATAGTGATTTTCAGTATCGAGACCGTGGACATTAGCAAAATGGGTATTTTTTAAATTTAATTCACTAGCTTTTTCATTCATCATTTTAACAAATTCTTCAGTTGTTCCCCCAATTTTTTCGGCCATAGCAACCGCAGCGTCATTACCAGAAGCAATAGCAATACCTTTTAAAAGTTCTTCAACTTTCATATTGGAATTTGGTTCTAAAAATATTTGACTACCTCCCATACTGGAAGCATTTTCACTAATTAAAACATCATCAGTAAGTTTAATTTTACCTTCATCAATAGCTTCCATTATAAGTAAAAGGGTCATTACTTTAGTCATTGAAGCAGGTGGAAGTTTTTCTTTTTCATTTTTAGCATAAAGAATCTTACCAGTAGAAAATTCCATTAAAACAGCTGATTTAGCATTGGGTGCTAGTTCTTCAGCATGAACTTTGGGAATAATAAGGAATAAGCTTAGAATTAATAAAAATATTTTTTTCATAATACACCTCTAACCAATATTATGTCGAAGTATTAAAAATTATTTAATAATTTAGCGAAATGTGATATATTTTTATTATAGGAAGGTGTGAGAAGTATGGTTGATGATGAAAAGCAATCAACAGCACAGGATGGGAAGGAAATTTCAGGAAATAGTAATGAGCTGGTTTCTAATCCTGTTTTGCAAGAAGAGATTTCAACTAATAATGAAGCGGAGATACCACAAGCAACTTTTATTAGTCAAAATCCAATACCTGAACCTGTAACTAGTATGAGTAGTGATGAGTTTGGGATCAATGATAAGAAAGGGAAAAAGTGGAAAATTATTCTAGGCGTTGTAATTGGCTTAATAATTTTAGGAGTTGGCGGTTTCTTTATATTTAAGAGTGTCTATATGAGTAATCCTTATAATATTTATAAGAGTGCAATTGATTTAGGGTATGAAAAATATAGTGATATGCTTAAAGAAATAAAAGATAGTCAAATTGTTTATGAAGATGGTGAATCGATTAAATATGATGGTTCTTTTAAACTCAATATGGATTTAGATGCCTTGGGTAATGATTTAAATAATGAAGAAAAAGATTTATTAAATGGCTTACTTGATTTAGAGTATAATTTAAAATTAGGATATGATCCAAAGAATACTAAAGGATATATTGGTTTAGGAGTTAAAGAAGGAAATAATGAATTTTTAACTGCTAATGCTTATTATATTAATGATGCAGTATATGTTAATTCTAAGGAGTTGTATGATAAACCAGTAAAAGTAGCTACTAAAGATGAAATTATGGATGCTTTAGCAGCTCAAGGTATTGATTTAAGTGAATATGGAATTGATGATATAGGTAATTTAGATATTAAGTCACTTGTTAATTCTCTATTAGAAGTAGTTAAAGATTCAACAAGTATGTCAGAAAGCGAAAAAAGCGAAATCGAGGACATTTTTGATGATTACCAAAATCCAGAAATTAATTATGATGATTTAGATGAATTAGGGAAAATAATTAGAGATGCTATTATTGATTCTTTAGATAAAGATAGATTTAGTAAGAATAAAGATGAAATTGAAATAAATGGCAAGAATACTAAAGTAAATACTAATAGTTATAAAATCGATGAAGAAGAAGCGGAAAGACTTACAGAAAGTATTCTTAAAGCTATTAAAGGCAATGACAAAGCTATTGAGATATTATCTAAGACTACAGGTTTTAGAAAAGAAATAATTAAAGAAGCTATTGATGGATTATTAGATAGTATTGATTTTTCTGGAATGAAGGAAGTAGAATTTGTTATTTATTCGAAAACTACAAAAGTTGTAGGATTTGCAATTCTATATGATGAAGAAAATGTATTAGATTATGTGGAAGATGATGAGTATTTTGAGTTAAGATTTGGAGATAAAGATACATATTTTAAAGCAGTTAAAGATAAGGAATTAAAGATTAATTTGGTAGCTGATGGAGAAAATATTATGACTATTACCTCTAAGGAAGAAAATAATTCAACTGTTATGAGCATGATTATTACTGCTGAAGGAAATAGTGTTGCTCTAGATGTTATTAGTACAGTTGATAAAAAAAGTGACAAGTTAGTTTCTTCATCATATGACGTAACACTAACAGTTAACGAATCAGGTGAAGAAATTAGTATGGAATTTGCTTATGAAGATACGATTGAATACGGTGCTAATCTTGATTTGATAAATGTTAATCAGGCAGTTAATATTGATGAACTTACAGAAGAAGATCAAGCTAAGATATTAGAAAATTTAGAAAAAGCTTTAAAGGACACAGAGTTATATAGTTTAATTGAGTCATTAGAAGAAATGGAAAGTACAGCTGATCCAATGTGTGATATGGTTACTACTGAGGATTGTGAATGTGATATCGATGGATGTATTTGTAGTCTACCACAGAATGATGGAACTCAAAATGTGTTTAATTGTCCACCGATGACTCACGACTTCTAATAAACCAGTAATTTAGAATTTTAAAAAACAGAAAATTGATTCTGTTTTTTTTATTTACTTTAAACCTTAAAAGTATGAGTGCATCTCTAAAGAATTTTTTAGCAAGAAAAAATAGTTCAGAGAACTATTCATCTTTGGATTTTTTCTTAGATTTTTCTTCTTCTTTACGTTTTGGTAAAGCTTCTTTACGTGAAAGATTTAAACGGCCTTTATTATCAAAGCCTAGGGCTTTAACAATGATTTCATCACCGACGTTAACAATATCTTTTACTTTATTAACTCTTTCGTAATCTAGTTGAGAAATATGAACAAGTCCTTCACAACCTTTCCATAATTCTACGAAACAACCAAAGTCTTCGATTTTAACAACTCGACCATTATAAATTTCACCAGGTACAACTTCACGGACAACTGATTCAATCATTTCTTTAGTCTTGTTAATTACATCAATATCGTTATGGTAGATTAGTACGCGTCCGCTATCTTCTAAGTCAACTTTAACGGCATCTTTATCATTGACGTTAACAACGCCACTGGCTTCTTGAATAATTTTGGTAATCATTTCTCCTCCACGACCGATTACGTCTTTAATCTTTTCTGGATCAATATAAATAGTCAAAATCTTTGGGGCGTATTTACTTAGTTCTTTACGAGGAGCTGGAATAACTTTTTCCATCATATCAAGAATTTCTATGCGGGCTTTTTTAGCTTGAGCTAAGGCTTCTTTTAAGATATTTTTAGTTACTCCTTTAATTTTGATATCCATTTGTAAAGCTGTTATACCATTTCTGGTACCAGCTACTTTAAAGTCCATATCTCCCATATGATCTTCTAAGCCTTGAATATCAGTTAATATAGTGTATTTTTTACCATTACTAATTAAACCCATTGCTATACCAGCTACTGGAGCTTTAATTGGTACACCGGCAGCCATAAGACTTAAACAACCAGCACAAATAGTTGCTTGACTTGAGGAACCATTACTCTCTAATATTTCAGATACTACTCTAATAGTATAAGGAAATTCTTCTTCACTTGGAATGACATAGGATAAAGCTCTTTCACCTAATGCTCCATGACCTATTTCTCTTCTTCCTGGGGAACCATATCGTCCAGTTTCACCAACAGAGAATTGAGGGAAGTTATAATGAAGCATAAAACGTTTAGTATCTTCAAGTCCTAGACCATCTAAAATTTGATGTTCACCTAAAGCGCCTAAAGTGGTAGTAGCTAAGCTTTGAGTCTCACCTCTTGTAAAGACAGCGGAGCCGTGTGTTCTAGGAAGTAAATCAATATAAGCACTAAGTGGTCTTATTTCATCAACTTCTCGACCATCTGGCCGTACTTTTTTATCAGTAATTAATCTTCTTACTTCGTCTGCTTCAATACGATCAACTACTTTTTGAACTTGTTTTAATAATTCTTCAACATCTTCTTTTTCGGCATAGACTTCGGTAAAATGTTCTATTGTACTTTCTTTTACTTTGTCAATAGCTTCATATTGTTTTAATTTATCTTTAGTTTGAATTGCTTTTAACATATCTTTAGTAGCAAAATCTCTTACATCTTTTTCTAATTCTTCATCAATATGGGCAAGCTCTACTTCAACCTTTTCTTGACCAATTTCACTAATTATTTTTTCTTGGAATTCACAAAGTATTTTAATGTGTTCGTGACCAAAGATGAGAGCTTCTAACATATCTTTTTCGGAAGCTTCTTTAGCTCCTGCTTCAACCATACAGATGGCTTCTTTAGTACCAGCAACGGTTAGCATAATACTTGATTCTTCTGCTTCTTCAACAGTTGGGTTAATGATATATTCTTTTCCTATTTTACCAACAACTACACCAGCAACTGGTCCATCAAAAGGAATATTACTAATTCCTAAAGCTAAGGATGAACCAAATAAAGCGGTCATTTCAGGAGAGTTATCTTGATCTACTGATAAAACAGTATTAATAACTTGTACTTCATTACGGAAGTTTTCATCAAACATTGGACGAATTGGTCTGTCGATTAATCTAGCAGCTAAAGTTGCAGCATCAGTAGGACGTCCTTCTCTTTTGATAAAACCACCAGGAATTTTACCAACACTATATAACTTTTCTTGATAAACAACTGTTAAAGGAAAGAAATCTTGAGTAATGGCATTTTTTCCCATTACGCAAGCAGTTAGGATTACGGTATCACCATATCTTACTAATACAGAGCCATTAGCTTGTTTAGCTAGTTCACCAGTTTCCACTACGATTTTGCGACCAAGAAAATCTAATTCATATACTTTTTTACTCATTTTGTACCTCATTTCTATATAAAAAGGCACTTAATAAACAAGTGCCCTATTTTCTTAAATTTAATTCTTTGATTAATTCACGATAGCTTACAACATCATTATTTTTTAAGTAGTTAAGTAAGCTACGTCTTTTACCTACTTTAGTAAGTAATCCTCTTTTTGAATGGTAATCATGGGTATGCTCTTTTAAGTGTTCGGTTAATTCATTGATTTCTTCAGTAAGAATAGCAATTTGAACTTCTGTTGCACCACTATTTTTAGCATCTTTACCAAACTTTTTAATTAATTCAGCTTTTCTTTCTTTAGTAACTGCCATAATTAATCCTCCTTTTCAATTATAATCGGTTTAATCCTAGTAAAGATTTGGAGAAAATCTAAACCAAGAAGAAACTTCTAGTTAAGTATATTATATTTTTTTAGAAAAATCAACTAATTTATTGTCTGCAAGATGCTTACAACTTGTGGTGCTATAACATCATTATCTGACTTAATGATAATTTGGTGATTTTCGATATAAGCGATTTATCCATATTTTCCTTTAACATGGCTTTCGCTATTTCATTTTGTTTACGCACTTCCCCTTTTTCTAAACCAATGGCTTCTCCTTCTTCTCTAGCTTCTCTTATTCTACTATTTCTATCTAATTCTTCATCGCTTAAGTCAAATGTCATTGAATAATCATCGGGATCCATACTTATTGCTAAATCATTATTGATTAATTTTTCTTCTACTTCCATATTGTTGAATACTCCTTTCGTATACTTTCTTAATTCTTCTTCTGTTTCAGC
>CANQIR010000057.1 GCA_947624095.1 uncultured Bacilli bacterium | reverse complement strand
CGTAATTCCAAACTCCCCGTTGCTCCAAATAATCCACAGAACACTGAGAATGAACCACCAGTCGAAGAAATTACTAAATATCCACTAGATGATAATACTAATATAGCCATTGGTGACATCAATGTCCTAACCTTTAGCTTTAGTAAATCCAATGATTTAACCTATATCAATTATAAAATTTCTAAAAAAAATGAAAAAACTGTTGTCCCTAATAATCTCTACATCGAATTATATGATGCTAATGCCGAATTTATTGGTCGCTCTAAAATCTATATTGATAGTCAAAATGAAACCACTACCATTTTAGAGCTTAGCAGTGTTATTCCTGAAGGGGCGGACACAACAACTAAGCAAATAGCCATCCTTCCTAAAAATGAAGGGGACTATCCACAACGTGAATTAGAAATTAATGAAAGTGGTACCCAAACAATGACTTGTCAAAGACTACGTCAAAAAGTTACTTACACATTCCAAGATTACTTTCTTATCTATATTGATGAACAAATCACCAATATTCGAGGTACAGATACTGAACGCTATAATCAAGAATTAGCTACCCATCGTGCCTTAAATACCACCATAAAAAATACTACCGGAGCTACTAGCGACTTAGTAATATCTGATACCGGCTATACCCTAAGAAATACCTTTGATATGAGCCGTGCTTCCAATATTAAATCCTTAGGTATTGTCTATTTTGAACCATCAACTTTAGCTCGTAAAATAGCCTTTGACTTAGAAGCTTCCGGTTACACATGTAGTTAGGATGAGTAAAATGACTAAAATATTCACAATTAATGACTTTGAAGGACCTCTAGATTTATTACTACATTTAGTTCGTAAATCAGAGTTAGATATCTATGAAATTAATACCACCACCATTATCGAAGAATACTTAGACTATATCCATACTATGGAAGACCTTAATATTGATATAGCTAGTGAATACTTAGTCATGGCAACTGAGCTAGTTCATTTAAAAAGTAAACTCCTAATTAACGAACAAGATGATGATGAAGAATCTGATTCTGAGTTCAATATCAATACCGAAGAAGACTTAAAAAATCGTCTTGCTGAATATGCCAAATATAAAAATCTTACTACGGAATTTAAAATCCTTGAAGAAAAAAGAAGTGAAGTTTATACCAAAATCCCTGAAAATTTATCTGAGTATAAAGATGAACATCTTGAATATGGTAAATTATCTCTAGCTGACTTAATTAATGCCTTAGAAGAATTCAAAAAACGCGAATTATTATCCAAGCCTCTTAATACTAAAATAACTAAAAGAGAAGTAACAGTCAGCGAGCAAATAAATCATATTAATAACTTATTAAATAAAAAGAATAAAATAGAATTTTTAGAATTATTTGATAATTTTACTACTGAATATATTGTTGTAACTTTTCTAGCTATTTTACAAATGAGTAAAAATAGTGAGATTTTAATCGATCAACAAGATACATTCAGTCCAATTACTATAGAGAAAAGAGTGCAGTTATGAATTTAATCGGTGTTTTGGAAGGTTTATTATTTGTTGTTGGTGATGAAGGCCTGACCTTAAATCAAATCTGTGATATTTTAAATATCAACTTAGATGAAGCTAAAAATCTCTTAAAAGAACTTAAAGCAACTTATGATGATGAAAAAAGAGGTATTCGTATTAGCTATTTAGGAGATGCATTTAAACTAACAACTAAAAAAGAACATAAAGAATACTATCAAAAATTAGTTGAAACAGATGGCGATAGCTTACTAAGTAATGCCGCTCTCGAAGTATTAGCAATTATTGCTTATAATCAACCAATTACTAGAGTAGAAATTGATGAAATGCGTGGCGTATCCAATAGTCATCTCATTCGTAAACTAGTGGCCAAAGGTTTAATCAAAGAAACTGGCAAAAGTACCATGCCTGGTCGACCAAATCTTTATGGCACCACTAGAGAATTTTTAGATTATTTCGGTTTATCAACTATCAATGATTTACCGACGATTGAAGAAACATTAAAGGAAAAAGATGATGATAAAGACTTATTTCATTCTATTTATAAAGAGAGTGGGAAATTAGATGAATAAAGATCTTATCACTACTCCTGAAGAGGATATCTTTAATGCTAACTTTGAATTATTAAATTTAACAAATCAAGAAATTTTAAGTAAATCAATCGAAAATACTACCTTTAATAAATGTAATTTCAGTAATACTAATTTAGATAATATTTTCTTTACCAATGTTACTTTTAAAAATTGTGATTTATCAAATGCTAATCTAGAAAATACTAATTTAAACAATGTTCTATTTGATAATTGCAAATTAGTTGGTACTAATCTTTTAAATTGTCGTCTTACCAAAGTTATTATTAATGAAAGTACTTGTAAATACTTAAATATTGCTGATACAAAGTTAAAAGAATGTCAATTTAAAAATAGTGACTTAAATAATGGCCGATTTTGTAATATAATATTACCGAAGACAGCATTTGAAAATACTAATTTAGATTATTTAGATGTTTATGAAACTAGCTTGAATGGTCTAAATTTAACTACTTGCAGTATAAATAATATAAAAGTATCAATTGAAAACCTAAAAGGTGTTAAAGTAAGTCTAGACGAAGCTTTAATGCTTGTAAATATCTTAGGTATTGAAATTATTTATTAGAAAGAAGTGTCAAAAATGAAAAAAAATAATAATATGTTAGGAATTTTTACTATTGTAGCTTTAATCCTATTAATTGGTATTGGTGTTTATTCAGCAATCTCTACCAGAAAATATCAAAATGAAGTAAAAGATTTAAGAAAACAAGTTACCGATTTAAATAATGCTAATGCTAATAATACTAGTGAAAGCCAAAGTGGGCAAGATCAAATTGAAGTCCCTGAAGAATATGATGTATCTGCCTTTGAAAAAATTAAAGCTCAAGATATAGCTAATATATCTAAAGGTCAAAAAGCCGTAATCATTATTGCTCGTGAAGACTGCGGATTCTGTCGTTTATTTGTTCCTGTATTAACGCAAGTTAAAAAAGAAATGAATATTCCTGTTTATTACATTAACTTCTACGATATTGAAGAAGTTCAATTAGTAAATGGCGAATACCAATGGGTAACAATTGATCAAGAAGCTGAAGATTTATTGATAAATATGAAAACTAATAGTGAAAATACTAACTTTATGAAAAAGAATTATGGTGGTACTCCTTTAACAATAGTTGTTGAAGATAATACTCTAATTGGGGGAATTAGCGGTTGGATTGATAGTACTGAAGAAGTAAAAAATATTTTAACTGGTTATGGTGTTAAATAGGGATTCTTTTGCTGTACAATTTTTCTCTATATGTGCTATAATCTAGTAGTACTGCTCGTATGGCGGAATTGGTAGACGCGGTGGACTCAAAATCCACTTTCTGCGAAGAAGTCTCGGTTCAAGTCCGAGTACGAGCACCATTTTTGCTTCTTAAACTCCCTAAAGGGAGTTTTTAATATAATTGACAGACCTATTCACCCAATTTATGTTACAATAATAAATAGAAAGAAGTGGTACTATGCCGAAGAAAAAAATTCTCTTAGATATTGATGAAGTTGTTATCTTTTCTGGTTTTCTTCCTTTAATTAATGAATTTTTACATACCAATTATCAAATCGACGATTTTGATACTTATTATATAGACGAAGTTGCTATTCCCAAAGAAAGATTTGCAGAATTTAAAACTTTTCAAAGAACTAGAAGTCTTTATGATAATCCCGTTGTTTTACCAGGTGCAATAGAAACTTTAAAAAAACTATCCGAATATTATGATATTTATCCGTGCACTGATTGTATTGATCCATTTGATATAAATGCATCCGGTAAGCACTTTGCCGATAAATTTGCTTTACTACTTCAATTATTACCATTTATCCCACCCAAGAACTTTATTTTTACCGGTACCAAAAACTTATTCAAAGCTGATATTCAAATAGATGACAGAATTCAAAATCTAGATCCGACCATTGAAACTAAAATCTTATTCCCATCTTATCATAATAAAAATATTACAGATGAAATTCTTGCTGAAATAGGGGCATTAAGAGCAGGTTATGACTGGCACACCGGGTGGCAAACAATTGATGACCTATTACTTAAACAACTAAGTGAAACACCTAATAAATTAACTTACAAGGACAATCAATAAAACTATATTAAGTTAAATCTAAATAAAACTTGCTTAAATTACTGAATATGTTAAAATAATTTCTAGGAGGTAATAGATATGCCAAAAGAAGAAACTAAAAAAGAAATAATCAAGAAAGAAAAAGCTGTTGCTAAAGAAGTATTAAAAAAAGGTAGTAAAACATTTAATGAATTTAAAGAATTTATCGCTCGTGGTAATGTTATTGATTTAGCTGTCGGTGTTATTATTGGTAATGCCTTTGGTAAAATAGTTACATCAATCGTTAATGATATTTTAATGCCTATCATTGGAGTTTTAATTGGTGGTCATGATTTCTCTAATTTATCTATCGAAATCGGTGATGCGACGATTAAATATGGAACCTTTATTCAAAACATTATTGATTTCCTTATAGTAGCTGTATGTATCTTCATAATGGTTAAAGTCATTAATAAACTTACTCATCGTGTAGAACATACTGAAGAAGTAGTTGAAGAAGTAGTAGAACCACCAAAAGATGAACAAACAGTTTTACTAGAAGAAATTCGCGACTTATTAAAAGAACAAAATTCTCCAAAGAAAACATCAAATAAATCTAAGACCACCAAATAGTGGTCTTTTAAAATATATTTAAAAAACTCCTAAAATGTTATACAATTATAAAAGAATAGGAGAATTATAAATGTGGCACAATTACGATGAAAATAAAGTATTAAGATTATTAAATACCTCTAAAGAAGGTTTATCTAAAAATGAAGTATATAAAAGATTAAATAAATATGGTAAAAATGAATTACCAAAACCTAAAGGAAATTCTATTATTAAAATAATATTCTCTCAGCTAATTAATCCAATAGTAATGGTCTTAATCTTTACCGTTATCGTTTCTTTCTTTTTAAATGAAATAATCGATGCCTTAGCAATAATCTTTATAATCTTAGTTGATTTAATTTTAGGTACTTATCAAGAATTTAAAGCAGCTAAAACTGCAGAAGCCTTAGCTAATTTAGTAAGTCCTAGAGTTACTGTTTTAAGAAATAATAAGAAAGAAGAAATAGATTCTCAAGACTTAGTTATTGGTGATATTGTTTTATTAGATTCCGGCGATAAAATAAGTGCCGATTTAAGAATTATTGATAGTCAAAACCTACTTATCGATGAATCAATCCTTACTGGTGAAAGCATAGGTATTAATAAAGAAGCCAAACCTCTCAAAGAACAAATCCCTCTTGCTGATCGTACTAATATGGCTTATGCTGGTACTTCTGTATTAAGAGGAAGAGCAACCTGTGTTGTAGTTGCTACTGCTATTAATACTGAAATAGGTAAAATTGCTACCAAAGTAGGGGAGACTAAAGAATCTCCATCTCCATTAACAATTCGTATTAATAAATTTTCAAAACAAATTAGTCTAATTATCGTTGTTATTGCCATTATAATGTCTATAGTCTTCTTGATGAAAGGTTATAAGCTAGTTGCTGTCTTTTCATCTGTAATAGCTTTATCCGTTTCAGCTATGCCAGAAGGACTTCCCCTTGCTTTAACTATGGCTTTAACTGTATCATCTAATCGGATGGCTAAAGAAAATGTAATCGTTAAAAAACTAAACTCTGTCGAATCATTAGGTAGTTGTACAGTCATTGCCAGTGATAAAACCGGCACCTTAACGGTTAATGAACAAACTGCCAAAAAAATCCTTTTACCAAATGGTGAAATTCACGATATATCAGGTACTGGTTATAACGATAGGGGAACCATTACTGAATTAAATGCCCAAGTCCAAAAACTTGCCTTATTAGGTTATATCAATAATGAAGCTCATATTACTAAAAAAGAAAATGACTGGGAATTAATTGGTGATTCCATCGACTTAGCTTTTCTATTTCTTGGTCAAAAAGCTAAAATTAATAACAACGATATCGAAATACTCAAAAGTATTCCTTATGAATCTGAAAATAAATATTCTGCTGCCTTTTACCGGGAACAAGATGAAATTCATTGTACAGTCAAAGGCTCTATCGAAGTAGTCACCCAATTTTGTAATAAAATGTCCGGTACTGCTAAAGATAAAAAAATAGATATGGCTTATTTAAACGACCAAAATGAACATCTAGCTTCTCTCGGTTATCGTAATATTGCTATAGCTGATGGCATTGTCAACTCACCAGATTACGATATATCTGAAATTAATAATTTAACCTTTAAAGGCCTAGTCGGTTTCGTTGACCCAGTAAGAGAAGAAGTTAAAGACTCTATCAAGGAGTGCTTACAATCTGGTCTTAAAATTGTTATGATTACCGGTGATCATCCTCTTACTGCTTATGCTATTGCCAAAGAACTAAAACTTTGTAAATCCCTTTCTGAAGTAACTACCGGTGCTGAATTAGAAGAAATATCTAATGAAAGCCCTGCTAAATTTCAAAAATTCGTTCTTAGTAAAAAAGTCTTTACCAGAGTAACTCCTACTGATAAATTAAATATAGTA
>CANQIR010000056.1 GCA_947624095.1 uncultured Bacilli bacterium | reverse complement strand
TTCGACTTGCATGTCTTAGGCATGCCGCCAGCGTTCATCCTGAGCCAGGATCAAACTCTCAATAAAAAATGATTTATTCAAATCACTAATCTTTTAAGTTTAATCAAAGCTACTCAAATTGACTTTTTTACTTAGTTTTCAAAGATCATTCAGCGCTTCTTTTCCGTTGCGCACTAGTAATATATCAAATCCGATTTATTTTGTCAACACTTTTTTTTATTTTTTTCGACATCATCTTTCATGTAGGCAAAAAGCATTGTCAAATCGGCTCTGAATTTAAAAAACATTGATTTAATCAACATTTCTAATTCAGTATACAATATAATATTCTTAAAAGCAAGAAAAAATCCCACTTTTTAGGATTTTTTACTCAAATTTTTGTAAATTTCATAATAACTTTCCACAATTCCTGGTTTAAAAGGTCCTTCTTCTCTTCTTTTTAGCTCAATCAATTTAGTTAACTCATTCCGTAAAATAAAATCCAAGTCGCTAGAATATTTCATCAAACGTCTATGATAATTATACTCATTACGATCTAAAACCCTAAAACCACCATCAGGGAAAACCCTTAAATCTAAATCATAATCGATATACTTTATTATTCCATTGTCAATTAAATAGGGCGAAGCTATATTACAATAATAAAATAATCCATGCTTCTTCAACTGGCCTATTACATTAAACCAACTTTTTTTATAAAAAAACATTACAGCAGGTTCATTAGTTTTGTGACTTCTACCATCATTCTCCGTAACCTTAGTTTTATTATTAGCACAAACCAACATTTCATCTGTTATTTCTAAAACAGTTGCTTCATCCCACGTCCGGTGAATCTTCCCGTTGTGTTTATAACAATGGATTGTTAACCGATCTCCAACTTTAATCTCGTTCATACAATCCCGTCTTTCACTACCCATTATACAACAATTATTTAAAAATAACAAATCTCAATTATTATCCTAACCCACAAATGCTTTTTACTGTCTAAAATTATTTTGCCAATTCCGAAACTGCAGCATTTAATTGCGCATCTATGACCGTTTGATTATCTTCATCATATAGCAAGTCAACCTCAATATCTGGCACTAAGCCAATTTCATCAATACAATCCCCAGCCGGTCTCAACCATTCAGCAGTTGTATATTTTACTAAGCCCCCATCGCCAAGATCCATCGTTTGTTGTACCTTGCCCTTACCATAACTTCGTTTACCAACTAATATAGCTCCATAACTATCTTTCAAAGCTGCTGCCAAAATTTCTGAAGCCGAAGCCGTTGCTTCATTCATTAGTATTGCCACTCTATACGTCCTTTTTTCACTAGTCTTATCATAAGCACTCTTACTACTATCTTTATTATTTAAAGTATAAATGAGTTTACCTTTTTCCAAAAACATATTAGCAATTGTTTCCGTTTTATCCAAATATCCACCAGAATTATTTCTAACATCAATTATCAAAGCATCAAACCCTGTTTTCTCTAATTTCTTTAACTCTCTTTCAAATTGTGTATCAACATTTTTAGTAAATGCACTGATTGATAAATAGCCGATTTTCTTTCCTTCAGCCTCTATAATATCCGAATCGACAACCGGTTTCTCAATTATTTTAGCTTCTAACTTAACTTCCACTACTTCTTCACCACGTAATAACTTTAATGTTAATTTGTCTGAACTACCAATCAAAGTTGAGGTATCAGTCCCATTTCCCACATCAACGCCATTGACCTGAATAACCTTATCGCCAGCTAGAATACCCGCTTCCTCTGCCGGTGAATTATCAAAAACTTCTTCAATTACATTATCCGATCTAATTGAAACGCCGATTCCTTTGTACTCACCTGATAACTGTGAAGTCAAACTATCCGCTTCATCAGTATCCATATATATAGAATAATTATCCCCTAAGTATTTCATCATTCCATTAATAGCACTATCTATCATTCCATTTTTATCGACTTCTTCATAATATTTATCTACTACTTTAGCATAAACATTTACAAATTCTTCCAAAGCCTTATCATTACCAATCCCAGTATATCGATAATTACTAAATAAAATAATTCCCGTCGTTATACTAGAAACCACTCCCGTGACAATTACGATTATAATAATCTCCGTAATACTAAAAATATTCTTTCTCTTCATCTTTGCCACCCTCTATTTTAATAATACCATATTAAATATATATTTTAAAGTAGCAAAGTTTTCACCACAATAAAAAAGAACTGTGTCATTAAAGTTCTCATTTTTATTAATCTTCGTTCTGATCCTTAATACCTAATTCCTTTTTAATCGCATCGGCATCCTCTAAATATTTACTAACTTTACCCTTCTTAACTCTAATCAAAGTAAAGTCACCAAACTTAAATTCCTCTATGCTTTTTGCTTTAGGATTAGACTCCTCACCTTCTACAGCCATATATTTCTTATTTAAATAATCGTTTAAAACCACATTATACACTTTAAGACGAGTATCTTCATTCTCACTATCATTTAAGTATTCTGTAAGATAATTTTGTACAGTATACTTATCCCGATTAGCTACTTCATAATTATAAACGAAAACATAATAATCACTTTCTGGCTTATTAAGCATATTCCCAACAATCGCTGTATTATAGTCGATTGTTCCTACTGCTGGCGTTTCAACAGTTTCTTCCTCTTTTTCTTTAGTTACAAATTTCTTTGTAAAAAAATAAATTCCTACAATAACTACAATTACTGCCACTAAGATTCCCAAAAATCTTAATAATTCTTTTTGTTCTTCACTTTTCATTTAAAACCACCTACAACTCATTATACCATAAAAAAATAGGAAAGCAACTTACTTTCCTACAATTGTACCTGGATTATTTAAAGAACCAGCTATCGTCATCAGCTCATAAGTCGATAAATCACTACTTGCTAAATAATAATCAATATTATTAGAAGTCCAAGATAATGAATTAGCACTAACTACCCCTATCGTATCACTAAGCATTAAAGGTTCACCATATACAGGAATAATTTCAAATTCACTTTTAGGCATTGATGCTTCTTCTACTAATACAAAGTTCCTATCTCCAGCAAATGTCAATATAGCTCTTTCTCCATTATCTACTGATACCGTTTCCTTACTTTTTAAATAAGTATTACTTGGAATATATAAAGGATAAATAATATCATCTAAACTTCCCGTTTGTTCATCCCCATTTCCACAACAATCTTGATCAATCAAATCATCTAATTTAAAATCATCTTCACTTAATTTAGCTTTATAATCAATCGAACTAAACATTACTTTAATCATTAAAGCATCATCTTCATTAAATACTTCAACTCTTTTAAGTTCATAATCCTCATTAAAATACAATTTTTCATAAACTAATTCTTCATTGTTTGGATAATCTACTTCCGTCGTTAACACATATTCCTTATCCTTCTTTTCCGTAACAACTTCATCATCTTTTTCTAAATCACTAACAATTGGTCCTAGTAAATATGACTGACTGCTACTATTTGGCCAATCACTTTGGAATTTGAAACTTTTATTTAACGATGGCGTAACAACATAAACTCCATCCTTATTCTTTAAAATAATCTGTTCATGATCATTGGTTTGATTTACCAAATATACTTTATAATAATCGTCCTTTAAATAATTAACTTCCACTGCATAAGTAAAAGTATCTTCATTACTATATATTTCCATATTAGCTTTCAAAGTATATGATTTAGCACCTTTAACTGTATCTTTAAACTTATCTAATACCTTCTCCTCGCTTTTCTTCCCACATCCACTGGCCATTACCAAAATTATTGCCAATAATATCCATATTTTTTTCATAAACCACTTTCCTTTTCTAATAAAATATATTTCAACATTCCCTAAATATTACGTATAAAAGACAAAAACTTACTCATACTAATAACAGAAAAGAGGTTAATGTATGCAAATAGTTCAAAAAGTAGCATTAGTTTTTACTCTAATCGGAGCAATTAACTGGGGTCTTATCGGATTCTTTGATTTTAACCTAGTAACAGCCATCTTTAAAGATGATATGCTTCCTAGAGTAATTTATGGGATAGTTGGTATCTGTGCATTAGTAAACATCGCCTTATTATTTACCGACTTTGACCACGACAAATAAAAAGAGTAATTCAAATGGTTCTTCCGGAAACTTTCGGAAGAACCATCGAATTTACTCTTTTTAATTTTACTATTCATTACGTATTTCAATATCAATAGTACTTTCAGCCGTATATCTAATTCTTGCATCATTTTGCTCTACTTGTACTGTAACTGTATGATTTCCTACCGTATATCCTGTTAAATCGATATAAGCTGTAATGTTACCTGCATCAATATCCTTAAGAACACTTTCAACCCCTTCCGCAATAACACTAATATATTCTTGACCTCGCTGTGTAGTTACTGATAGTCCACTAGGTTTATTAAATATCTCTACTCGGACATTATTAATTGTCACTTGTGTTGAAGTATCAAAAGTTAACTCAATAACTGCTGAAGAATCGCTAATTGATCTAACTCCTCTAGGTTTAGAAATTGTTACTGGATATTTCTTGCTATTTCCAGAACCTTGACCATTTACATCGATTGAAACCGGTACACTATCAATTGATTCAAGCTCACTCTGATCACCATAAATAGTTACCATATAATCGCTCTTACCATTGATTGTAATACTACTTATTGCTCTCGTATCTGCCAAAGTTCCTGTTGTCGTTATCTTAATTGGTACTTGCTTACTATAAGAATCTAACTCAATCTCTGCTGAAATACCTGTCGATACGATTTCCACATTATCTAATATCATACCACTAGCATCATAAGCAACTAAGTTAACATTATCAACTGTATAAATTCCTTTATTAACAAAATCCTTATTACTTAAATCAATTAATGCCTTAACTGTCGCAATTTGGGCAAGTGTATCTTCGCTACCTTTAACAACTACTTCATTCTTTGTTAACGTTACTCGTTTAACACTTAACTTCTCATCTAATTGATCCTGATTCAATAAATCATAAGTAATATCCTTTTGTTCACTTACCTTCTTCTTAATCGTAACTGTTACATAAGTTGGATCTAATTTATAATTTAAAGAATCTATTGTTTTATTATAAGTCAATTTAACTCTTACTGGTTCATCGCTAACTCCATAGTCGCTTAAATCAAGTACTACCTCATGATCCCCAAGCTGTTTCGCCAAATACAAATCACTTTTTCTCCCCGTTAATATAATATCCACACTATCAGGAATACCTTCTACAACATAAGCACTTTTATTATAAATAACATTAATTGGTTGATTTGCAATAATCTCTGCATTAGTTTGTACTAGTGTTATAGCCTTTGAATCAACTAAATAAAATACCAGTATAGCTAATGCTAAAGATATATAAACTAACACATTCGGTCTATTTAGTATTGTCTCCAACTTATTACCTTTAGCAATCTTATTACCAATTACATAAACTACTTTACTAACTGGTGTAACAATAAATTTATCAATTACACTATATATTGCTTTGCCAAATGATTTTAAAGCTTTCTTAAATTTCTTCATCATTATCACCTTCATTTTCATCATCTGCATTATAGAATAACTCTGCTTTTGGTTTTAATTCATCTATTAAGCAAACTCTAAACTCATCAACACTCAAATTATATTTTAATTCATGATCAACAGCGATACTTATCCTGCCAGTTTCCTCTGAAACCACTAAAGCAATCGCATCTGTTTCTTCTGCAATTCCTAAAGCAGCTCTATGTCTAGTACCCAATCTTTTACTCAAAGATTGATTCATACTTGTCTTAAAAACTGCTCCCGCACAAGTAATTCGATCTCCTTGAATTATAACTCCACCATCGTGAAGTGGACTATTTGGAAAGAATATTGTTCCTAGTAATGGACTAGTTAAATCCGCATACACTTTCGTTGCCGGTTCTATATATTCTTGTAAAGACATATTTCTTTCAATAACAATTAATGCCCCAATTCGATTTTTTCTTAAATACTCAACAGCATCCATTATTTCATAAACTACATGTTCTCTTTCATCTACTGATAAGATTTTATGCCGTCCTAGCAACTGTGTTCTCCCAATTGATTCAAGAACATTTCTTATTTCTGGTTGGAATAGGACTATAATTGCCAAAGGCCCCCATTCAATTACATACTCTAGTAATAAACCAACAGTATATAAATTTAATATCTCACTAAATATTTTTATAACCAGTATTAATATGACCCCTTTTACAATCAATACCATTTTTACATTATTTTTAATATTCTTTAATATATAATAAAACATCAACCATACGACTGATATATCAATAATCTTAGTAATAATCGACCAAATTGAACTTAAGGTCATTAGCTTCACTCCCTTTTGTATCGTTTTTAATTATAACAAAATTTATTTGAAAAATAAACCCCTATCTAAAAATTTAGCTGCTTCTTTAAATCAAAAAAACTAGTATCTTGTACTAGCAAAACTCATCTATATAGTTATTAACCTCTAAATCCAGTAGAAGAAGTATCTTCTTCCATTAAAGGCCGGTCATATTCTTCATTCATCACTGGTGCTACTCCGGGATCTACCTGTTCACTAACAGCATTACTAGATACAGTTTCTTCCAATGTAACACCATTCTCTGCTATTGCTTGATTAATCATTTGATTATCATCAGCTACCGGTTCATTTAATTCTTCAATAT
>CANQIR010000055.1 GCA_947624095.1 uncultured Bacilli bacterium | reverse complement strand
CTAACACTTTTTATTTTGCAATATATTTTGTAAATATTGGGTTACCTAGAGACTTTTCGTCAGAAATTTGGTACAATAAATATATAAAGGAAAATAATATGGATAGAGAGTATAAGAAAATCAAAAAAATATTAATAGAACACCCAGATAAAAGTATCTTAGTATTAGGAACTACTGGAATAAATTTTAATAGTATAAAATATCAATTAAAAACCGGCGAATTATATCAAAAAGTATTAGATGATTTATATATTGCTAAATATGGCTATATTAATATGCATCAAAATGATGCTAAATCGCTTGAAAATTTAATTAAAATAAAAAAAGGAGAAACTTTATACAGTAATAAAATTATTCCATGTGATTTAATAATTTTTATTTATGTAAATCCTCAAATATTAAGAATATTATGTGCTAAAGAAGATATACATTATGATGAAGCCCTTAAATTACAAAATGAATTATTAGAAAAATTAGTTAATGAAAAACGTTCATATATTAAAGTAGAACTTTATAAAAAAAGCATTGGCTTAGAGCATATAGGTAGAAATATTTATATATGTGGCGATTACAATGGTTTTCTTACTGATAAAAGAGATATTGCTAGATATGATGATGAAGATAATAACTTTTTTCATTTTCCTTATATTAAGCCAGTCAAAAATATTAATGATCTTCAAAGAAAACAAGGATTTCTATTACTAATTTATGATAATTTTCTAGAAGTAAAAGATTGTCTTAGTATAGATAAAAAATACCGTAAATTATTTAACCATTTTAATTTAGTTTATATTATTACTGAAGATGAAGAAAAAATTAAACGAAGTCATATTAAATATAGTAACATTAATTTTGCAAATGAAATTCTTGACGATTATGAAATAACTGAATTGTATTATGATTATATTTTAAATACCGAAAGAATAAATTTTTCTTCTTCTAAAATTAGAATCCTTTCTGATATAAATAAATTTTTAAAGAATAAAAAAACCGTAAAAACAAATGATTTAGCCAATGAATTTAATATTTCAATGAGACAAGCCGAAAGATATATGACAGATTACAATAAGTTATATCGAAACATCGGCTATGACTATAGTAAAAATGAATGGTATATTATCCATTAAATTCAATTACAAAAAGTACGTTATTTACTTATTTTAAAAAGAAATAACGTATTTTTTGTTGTCGTCTAAAAAATCTTGAAAAAAGTGTAAGATACTTATTATGTTGAAAGGAGGAAGAAGTTTAATGAATTATGCTCGGTCAAGTAAGTACGTCCAAAAAATAGTTGATAGTAAGGACAATATTGTTGACCAATTAAAAGAATTAAGCAAGTTTAAGTATCGTAAGGGGGTAAGACAATATATAGATCGACTTATTCTTGCTAATACATTTCGCGATTACGACTTAGATGCCAAGTATATTTTATATTGCATTATTAAGTATTATTATGGTTTGGAAATACCAGATAGTGCGGAGCCACTAATCGTTCCTGATTCTCTCGGTATTATTACACCTGCCGATTATGATATGGATTTTATTGCAGACCTTCTAGATACTAAAGACAATATTATTGATCAATGTAAATTATTAAAAGAACATCAAGATTCTCCTGATGTTCAAAAATATGTATCTTGTGCTACAACTTATTTTGGCTATGATGCACCAGTACTTTATGGCTTGTCTACGGAATACGAAATGTATTGCCTTAATAAGTATTTTTATGGTTATGATGTTCCTTTAGTAAAATCTAATCATATTAGATTAGGTGTATGGACGAAAGATAATAAGCAACCAATTATAGAGGACAAAGTAAGCGAATATACCCCATTTGAAGAGATTAAGAAAGGCAATAAAGTAAAAATCCTCACAGGACCATTTACAGGATGTCAAGCTATAATTGATAATATTGATTTAGATAATAATCATATTGCCGCTACTGTTAATCTTTTTGAACAAGATTGCTCTATTGAACTTACTAAGGATGACAGAATATTAAAAGAAGATGACTCCTCTAAATGATAATATTTCTGTTATCCTTAGTGATAACTTTAAAAATTTGCTACCATTGTTAATTAATATTTTAGATATAGATTAAGGAGTTGATTAAAAATGCCTGAAAGAGTAGAATTTAAAGTTTTTACTAAAATGACAAAAGATAGTATCGTTGATTTTAAAGAATTAATTAACTATGCTAAAAGTATAGGATTAAATAAATTAGCTATCACAGATTTTAATAACATTTATATTTTTCCTAAGATAGAAAAATATTTAAAGTCTAATAATATTAAGGATTTTAAGATTATTTATGGAACCGTTGTAAAAATGCTTGTATTTGATACCGTTATTCCAATTACAATATTAGTAAAAAAACAAGAAGGATTAAAAAACTTATATAAAATAATTACTAAAATTAAAACAACCAATTTTGACAAATATGGAAGAGAGATTATAACTAAAGATGAATTAGGCCTTTTAAGTGATGGTTTATTATATGGTTTAGATTTATCTTATATGGAAGATATTTATAATAACTTAGAAGATGATCAAATTAAAGATGATTTAATATGGTGGGATTTTATCGAGGTAAATTCCTCTTTAGATGAGAACTATTTAAAAAGAATAATAAACATTGCGAAAAGAATTAATAAACTTGTTATAGCATCAGGACATATTTACTATTTAAGAAAAGAAGAACAAGACGACTATAAAGTTCTTTTTAAAGATAATAAGCTAGCTACCTATTTAAAAACACCAGAAGGAATGCTAAATGATTTTAACTTTTTAGATAAAGAGCTAGCTTATGAAATAGTTGTAAAAAATCCCAATAAACTTGCAAACTTAATCAATGATATAAAAATACTTTCCAACAAATGCTATTTACCTCAGATAAAAGATAGTAAAAATATGATATTAAGTATGATAAATAAAAAAATCAATGAATTATGTAGCGAAAAAGTTCCATCTATTATTACAAACAGAATAAAAGAAGAATTATATGGTAAAGATGACTCTAATAAATATGGAATAATTAATACTAATACAGAATCTTTATTTTTAATATCAAAAATGCTTGTTAATAAGTCAAATGATATGGGATATCCTTCATTTGTTAGAGGCGGTGTTGCTTCATCTTTTATTGCTTATTTAATGGGTATTACTAACATCAATCCCCTTCCTCCCCATTATTATTGTCCAAAGTGTAAAAAATTTAGTTTTATTAAGTCTTCAACTTATAATTATGGAATAGATATGCCTAATAAAAATTGTCCAAATTGTCATAATGAATTAAAAAAAGATGGCTTTAATATTTCTTATGAAAAATTTTTAGGTGTAAATGTTGAAAAAATACCCGATATAGATATCAATTTTGCTGATTGTATTCAAAAAGATTTAATCAATTATCTAATCAATTATTGGGGTAAGGAATACACGATTAGAGCCGGAGCTATTGCTTTAACCAAGACCATTAATGCTGAAGAAGAAATCAATCGCCAAAATTTAAATATAAGTAATCAAGAAAAATATAAACTAGCCAAAAAATTAGAAAACAAGCTAAAATATACTGGTCAACATCCTGGTGGTGTATTCTTAATACCTAAGGATAAAGAAGTATACGATTTTACCCCTTTCCACTACCCTCACAATGACAACAAATATTTAAGTACCCATTTTGATTATCACGATCTTAGTTCCAATATTATTAAATTTGATATATTAGGTCACCGATTACCTACAATAATAAAAGATTTAGAAAAGTTAACTAAAGTTAAAATAGCTGATATACCATTAAATGAAAAAGACGTTTTCGCTTTAATAAATAATGGAGATACCAAAGATTTATTTGAACTAGACGATGAATATGCTAAAAGTTTAATAGATATCATAAAACCTCATAATTTTGAAGATTTAGTTAAGATAATTGGTTTATTGCATAGTAATGATATAGCAAATAAAATCAACAGTTTAAAAGAAAATAAAGAATTAATTAAAGATTTAAAAGTATATCGAGAAGATGTATCTAATTTGAAAAATATAGATTACATACCTTTAAAAGCCCATATTATTTCTTATACTTTAATCGCTTATAAATTTGCTTGGTATAAAACTAAATTCCCAACGATTTTTATCGAAATAATGCAAAAATATTAATAATAAAGAAATGATTAAAAATGAAATTAAAAAATGAAAAGATAAGCAATTTATTTAAAGCAACTATATCATTTGAAAACGATAAATACATAAGTATAGTTTTATATTTAGTTTATAATGGCAAAGAAAAATTAAAAAGATTTATTCCCCAAATAAAATTTAAAGTTCATAAAAAAGAAAAATTTATAACAGTAGATATAGAAAATATTAAAATTTTAGAAGAGTTAAAAGAACTTAATGAAAATGATAAGCTATATATAAAAGATGTATTAGGTTATGTAAAAACACATCAACAATTATTATTAGATTATTGGAATGCTGGTATTCCAGAATTTGAAGCCAAACAAATATTTTTTGATGAAACAAATAATCATTTTGGTTGTACTAGTTTAAGTAAAAGAAAATCAGGTTTACCCATAAATATAGTTTTTTATTGTTCCTATACACTTGATCGAGATAATATATTATTTTTTCAAAATGACTATGGAAAACTTAATTATAATAATATGATTATGATGAGCGTTGATAAAGATAATCCCCAAGTATTAGTAAATAGAAAAATAAATATAAAAGAAAAAGATATGATATTATTAAAGAATTTTATAAAGAAATATTATAAAGCTATAACAAAATATAATGATGATACTATCAAAGATACTGAAATATATTATTTGTTTGATAAAAATACAAAGGAGTTTTAAAAAATGAATGATATTAAAGAAGATTATATACCTTTAACAGTAGTTGCATCCGAACCTTTAAATGGTAAAATGGAATTAATTTATAAAATGATTAGTGATTTTGGCATAAACAAAGAAAAAAGTATTCAAATTTTTAACTTTAATGGAAACAATCATTGGTTCACAGAATGTTTAATTGCTAGTATTTCTAAAATTGATAAACATAAAATTGAAGCCTATTTCAATCCTTGTGAAGTAGTAGGAAAGATTTATAAAGATTATTTAGATATAAATTACTTGAATTTTACTATTAAATTATTACAAGAACATGATATCATAATGATAGACTTTAATAGACAAATAGTATCCAAAGATTATTTAGATTATTTATTAGACTATCATCAAGATATTAATAGAAAACCACGAGATATTTATATTATAAATACTTTAGATACCCTTTTAAAGAAGACTAATTATAGTAAGGAAATAGTACTTGAAAAAATTTCTAACTTTGCTAAAAAGAATCACGTATCAATCATATTAATTACTGCTGCCCAATATACAAGTGGTAAAAACATTGAATTAAGTGATATCATAGAATATCAAACGCTTTATAAATATACTAATAAATATTTATTATCCAAAAAAGAAAATAAAAATATCTTAATTGTTTTAGAATATAATGCCGAAAAAGATATAACTTTAATGAAAAGATATAAAGTAAATTTTGATAGTCATTACATTGAGGAAGAGGTATAAAAATGGAAGTAAGAATTATAAAAGGTACTAATCAAGTTGGTGGTTGTATAGCCGAAATTACAAGTAGTAAAGGCACAAAAATTATTATTGATTATGGTGATAATTTAGATGATGAAAAACAAATTAGAATTCCTGGGTTAACAAAAGAAGATGATTTAAAACCTAGTTATGACGCGGTAATAATAACTCATTCCCATAAAGATCATATTGGTTGTGCTTCTTCAATAAAAAAAGATATACCTATTTATGTAAATAAAGAGGGAATGGCAATTCATAATAATTTATGTTATTTTACAAGGGAATATAAAAAAATCCTTCGCGAAAAAGATAATACAATTAAATATTTTGCGTTTGAAAAAAGTTTTTTCATAAAAGACATTAAAGTAACTCCATTTATTGCCGATCACTCTAGTTATAATTCAGCTATGCTTTTAATAGAAGCAGATAGTCAAAAAATCTTACATACTGGCGATTATCGTAATCACGGTAAAAAAGGCTGCTTATTTAATAAAATCCTAAAAGAAATTGGTAAAGTTGACTTATTAATAACTGAGGGTACCACTATTGGAAACTCTAAAAGAAATTTTAAAAAAGAAAAAGATTTAACTATAGACTTTCAAGAACTTAATAAGTATAATCAAATATATGTTATGTGTTCTAGTACTAATATTGATAGAATTGTAAATTTGTATAAAAATTTTTCGAAAACACATTTATTTATTATGGATATGTGTATGAATTCTACAACTAGTCTACTTAATAAAATACCTAACTCTAATACTTTTAGAAACGTTTATACCTTCGTGAGCCCAAATCAAAAGAAAATAGAAGAACCATATGGTAGATATATTAAACATACCAAAAAAGTAATATATGAACTACCATTTAATGAAAAATTCGTAGTTTCTATCAAACAATCGATGAAAGATTATTTAAAAGATAACAAAAAAAATATTAAAAATGCTTGTTTAATATATTCGATGTGGGATGGATACATAAAAGATAATTGGCCAGATCCAAAACTTAGAGAATTTAAAAACTATTTAGTAAACGAATTACATATGGATTATTTTCCAATTCATACATCTGGTCACGCTAGTCTTGAAGCGATAAAAACCCTAGATAAAATAGTTAATCCTAGAAAAGTTATCATAATACATACTGAAAAAAGTAAAGAAGCAATAGTAATTGAGAAAAAATTGTTTAAAGATAGATTATTAGAATTTTCAGATGGCGATTTAATTAATTTAAAATAAATTTTATTAAAAAATATGCTGTGTATTAGATATGGGGTGATGGAGTAAAATCATAATCGGCATAAACCTCATATATATTAATTGGGAAATCCA